>NZ_JBQCTZ010000681.1:0-404 GCF_051963715.1 Neisseria sp. P0001.S005
TAGGCGTATTCGGCGGCTTCCATCAGATTCAGACGGCCTTCAACCTGCCCTATTATCTGAAAAACCTGCTGTGGTTTGCCTTGCCTGCTTGGCCGCTGGCGGCATGGACACTCAGCCGCACGCGTATCCACGATAAAAACTGGGGTATTCTGAGCCTGTCGTGGCTGGTTATCATGACAGCCCTACTTACCATCAACCCGCAAAGCCTACAAGACAACCTCGTTTGGCTGTTGCCCCCGCTCGCCCTTCTCGGCGCTGCACAACTGGACGGCCTGCGTCGCGGCGCGGCGGCATTTATCAACTGGTTCGGCATCATGGCATTCGGTTTGATTGCCGTCTTCCTGTGGCTGGGCTTCTTCGCCATGAACTACGGCTGGCCTGCCAAACTGGCCGAACGCGCCGCC
>NZ_JBQCTZ010000682.1:0-404 GCF_051963715.1 Neisseria sp. P0001.S005
ATGTCGTCTTATAAATTCAAGTTCGACCAGCTGCTCAACAACGACAGCACGATTCAATACAAATTGTCCTTCCATCCGCTGACCAACCGTTATCGTGTTACCGTCGGTACGTTTTCTACCGAGTACGACACGCTTGAGACTGCCTTGCGTGCAGTGGGCGCGGTCGCGAATTGGAAGGTTTTGTCCAAGGGTGCGCTGAGTGACGTGGCCGCCAAAGACACGAAGGCTGAAATCCGCCTGCTGCTGACAACCGCCAAACTGCCCAAACCGTTCCAAATCAATGCCCTGACGTCTAAAAACTGGCATTTGGATTCCGGTTGGAAATCTTTGTCGGTCGTGCAGGAGTAAACCATGCGCCGCTTTCTTCTGATTGCCGCCGTATTCGCCGTTGTTTTGTTGTACGG
>NZ_JBQCTZ010000683.1:0-403 GCF_051963715.1 Neisseria sp. P0001.S005
TCCCTAACTGTTGTTCCATTACTATCCCCTGGCTTAGCACTAGTATTACCTTCAATTGTATAAACAATACCTTTTTCCAAATCAACGTCAATAACAACTCCCGTATGATTGACCGTCCTGGATTTATCTTTTGTGGGGTTAAGAAAGAAAATTTGATCGCCTTTTTGAGGAACATAATCTTTTGCATCATGCCAATTACCTATTTTTTGATAATTATCTTTACTAAGTTCCGTTCCTGCAGAAAACCCACCTAGCATTTTTTGAGCATTTCGCCTGCCAAACGAATCTTCCATAACATAATCAACATACATATCACACCAATATTTGCCTTGCATGCCATAATGAGCCCCAAAAATGGTATTATCCTTACCTTTTTCGGTATAGCCATTATATTTCCTTAAAT
>NZ_JBQCTZ010000684.1:0-403 GCF_051963715.1 Neisseria sp. P0001.S005
GCGATAGCGGTAGCGTTCGTAGGCGTTGAGCCAGCGTTCGGAAAAATGGAGGCGTTCGGATTGGGCAGGCATGTTGTGAAACGTATGGGTATGTGGGGATGTAAATTATAACTGATTGGTAAAGCAGATGAAATTTGAACTGCTCCCCAACGGTTTGAACTATTGCAGAATTTCTCTGCCGCAAGCGGATATAATGGCGGCTTTGAATCAGACAGGCGGTGAAGAAATGGCGACGGTTTTAAGCGCAGGCGTGGATGAAGCGGGACGCGGCCCTTTGGTCGGCAGCGTATTTACGGCGGCAGTGATTTTGCCGGAACATTTTGACCTGCCGGGTTTGACCGACTCAAAAAAACTGAGCGAAAAAAAGCGCGATATGTTGGCGCAGATGATTAAGGAACAGGCG
>NZ_JBQCTZ010000685.1:0-402 GCF_051963715.1 Neisseria sp. P0001.S005
TTGCCGATAAATGCACCGGCTGCCGCACCCACCAAGCTTTGCAGCAGCCAGCTGCCGGTGGATTGGTCGTAGATGTATTGTTGGCCGTCTGTACCGGTTACCGGTTGGCCGTTGTTGCCGTTGGCTTGTGCTTCGGCAGGAATGGTGTCTTTCACAGCTTCGGGCGTGAGCTGGTAAACCGTATTGTCTTCTTGTTGGCCGTTTTGTTGTGCCAACTGTTGTTGCAATGCTTCGATTTGTTTTTGTTGCTGTTCAAGTTGCGCCTGGGTATTGTCTTTGCAGGCAGCGAGGGCAAAAGTGGAAAGGGCGGCTAAGGCAATCAGTTTTTTCATTGTTTTTCCTGAGAGAGGTTTGTCTTTGCCGAGATTTCGGCGGAGTGTGTTTGCCTAATATTAAACCATT
>NZ_JBQCTZ010000686.1:0-402 GCF_051963715.1 Neisseria sp. P0001.S005
GTATTTCAACATAGTGTCAGCGTCAGACACTTTGAAAGGATCGCCTGGTTCTTCAGGTTCGATAAACATTTTTTCAATCACGCCGTCGTTAACCAGCATGGAGTAACGCCAAGAGCGTTTACCGAAGCCCAAGTCTTCTTTGCCAACCAACATGCCCATGCCTTCAGTAAATTCACCGTTGCCATCAGGAATCATGTAGATGTTGTCAGCTTCTTCTTCAGCAGCCCAAGCGTTCATTACGAAAGTGTCGTTTACAGATACGCAGTAGATTGCGTCAACACCGTTTTCTTTGAACGCGCCAAACAATTCGTTGTAGCGTGGCAGATGAGAAGAAGAGCAAGTTGGAGTAAATGCGCCAGGCAGAGAGAACACGACTACTTTTTTGCCTTTGAACAAATCATC
>NZ_JBQCTZ010000687.1:0-401 GCF_051963715.1 Neisseria sp. P0001.S005
TGGGCGATGGCAATCACGGTTTTGCCTTCCATCATTTTGTCGAGGCTTTCTTGGATGGCGGCTTCGACTTCGGAGTCAAGCGCGCTGGTGGCTTCGTCAAGCAATAGAATCGGCGCGTCTTTAAGCATAACGCGGGCGATGGCGATGCGTTGGCGTTGGCCGCCGGAAAGTTTCACGCCGCGTTCGCCAACGTGCGCATCATAGCCGCGTCGGCCTTTGGCATCGCTTAAGTTAGGAATAAAACCGGTGGCCTCGGCGCGTTCGGCGGCAGAAATCATTTCGGCTTCGGTCGCATCGGGACGACCGTAGATAATGTTGTCGCGCACGGAGCGGTGCAGCAGGGAGGTATCTTGCGTCACCAAACCGATTTGGGCGCGCAGACTTTCTTGGGTAACGCTGTC
>NZ_JBQCTZ010000688.1:0-401 GCF_051963715.1 Neisseria sp. P0001.S005
GCCACGCATGAAGACATGGCCAACACACGCCTGACTTTGATTAATAATGTCGCCGATGCGTATTTCAATATCGCCTACCTGAACGAAGCCATCGAGTTGGCACAAAAATCGCTGAAGCAATATCAGGAAATCAACCGCATTGCGAATGCCAAGTTCCGCTACGGCCGGGCCGACTCCAGCCAGCCGACCCAAGCCAAACAGTCGTTGCTGAGTGCGGAAAACAGCCTGCTGTCTTTGCAAAACAATTTGGATACGCAAAAACAGGTTTTGCGTAATTTGTTGAATTTAAGGCCGTCTGAAAACATGGCCGCCGATCCGGCACAATTCCGCCTGTTGCCTGTCAAAGGCGTGAACTTGGACGTACCGATTACCGTTTTGGCCAACCGCCCCGACCTGCGCGC
>NZ_JBQCTZ010000689.1:0-401 GCF_051963715.1 Neisseria sp. P0001.S005
TATGAAGGGCGTGCTGCCGTAAAAGAGGCTGGACGGATTTTGGTGGTCGAAGGCTACATGGACGTGGTCGCATTGGCTCAGTTCGGCGTCGGCTACGGCGTAGCGGCTTTAGGTACGGCAACCACGGCGGAACACGTCAAAATCCTGATGCGTCAGGCCGACAGTATTTATTTTTGTTTTGATGGCGACAGCGCGGGACGTAAAGCGGCTTGGCGCGCGCTGGAAAATGCGTTACCACAATTAAAAGACGATAAATCGCTGCATTTTTTATTCTTACCCGAAGAACACGACCCAGACAGCTACATCCGCGCCTATGGCAAGACGCAATTTGAAGATGCCTTGTTAAACCAAAGCAAGCCCCTATCCGAATACTTTTGGGAACATCTTTCAGACGGCCTCAA
>NZ_JBQCTZ010000690.1:0-400 GCF_051963715.1 Neisseria sp. P0001.S005
ACTTGGGCGTTGGTATGGCTGCTGTTTTCCCTGCCTTGCCTGCTGATTGCGGCCAAATGCTTTGCTTGGAAGGGCTGGCGGCTGGTTGCCAACATCGTACTTTGTCTGGCGACTTGTGCCATCCTCAGCGTGCCTGCCGCATTGCTGATTGCATTTACACTCAACGACTTGCTCAAATAGGCCGTTTGAAATGCAGAGCTTCGAACTCGAAGAAATGGCACTGTTTCTGATACGCGATGCGGATGAAGCGGAAATGTGGATAGACCGCTGGGCGGTCAGCTATCCGATTGTTCAAACTGCCGAAGCCGATAGTCGGCAAACCATTTCCGAATGGCAACACGCCATTCAGACGGCCTTCGACCATATCGTCAGCAGAAATATTGCCGTCGTGGCTCATGGT
>NZ_JBQCTZ010000691.1:0-400 GCF_051963715.1 Neisseria sp. P0001.S005
TTGTCGGTCGTGCAGGAGTAAACCATGCGCCGCTTTCTTCTGATTGCCGCCGTATTCGCCGTTGTTTTGTTGTACGGTCTGACTGTTGCAACGGGCAGCAGCAACGTATTGTCTGATTATTTCTGGTGGATTGTCGCCTTGTGCGGCTTGCTGTTGCTGGTGTTGGCGGCGGTGTTGGTGCGCTATGTCGTGCTTTTGATACGCGACAACAGCAAAAGCGTGTTCGGTTCGCAGATTGCGCGTCGGCTGTCGGGGATGTTTACCTTGGTTGCCGTATTGCCGGGCGTGTTTTTGTTCGGTATTTCCGCCCAGTTTATTAACGGTACGATTAATTCTTGGTTTGGCAACGATACCCATGAGGCTCTAGAGCGCAGCTTAAACTTGAGCAAATCCGCGCTGA
>NZ_JBQCTZ010000692.1:0-400 GCF_051963715.1 Neisseria sp. P0001.S005
ATAGCAGAACGATATGCTTCAAACGACGCTTCGCGATCCAGCGTTCCAGAGAAGAAATACAAGAGAACAGGCAGCATCACAAACAAGCCGACGCCGCTGATACGGTGAAGAATAGATACAATCCCCGGTATGGGCAATCGGATATTCGGAATTTCCAAAAATACCGGGCGTGATTTGGCGGACATGGTCAGTTCCTCTAGATTTATTATCAGCTCAAAACCTATAGCTCAGCACTACAATAAGCTACATAAACCATAATTTACCTGTTTTATCTCATTTTGAACAGTGCAATTTATGAATGCTCTAATGATTTTTACCAAAAGACTAATAAAATCAAACAATCATTCTTAGATTTTTTTTTGCGTGGCTAGCCTTTTTTGTTACTTTCCTGCAATTAAGC
>NZ_JBQCTZ010000693.1:0-400 GCF_051963715.1 Neisseria sp. P0001.S005
CCGTCTGAAAACAGTTTTTGCTTGGTCAAACTGTTTTCAGACGGCCTTGGCTGTTTACCGTTTTACACTTAAGAACGGCGGCCGATCATGCGGTATAAAACGTCGTGGCCTTGAAGGCGGTGGACGACGACCATGGCGATGTGGCCGGCGACAAGTGCGAAGAGCAGCCAGCCGAGTTTGCCGTGTGCCATATTGCCGAGGTTGGACATCCATTCAATTTTTTCAGGCGAACCCTGCATCACTTCGACACCGAATACTTTCAAAGGGCCGCGGCCGCCGCCGTATTGGCGGATCATGCCGATAACGGGAACGGCGAGCATGAAGACGTAAAGGGCAAGGTGGCCTGCTTTGGCGGCAAAGCTGTCGGCGGCAGGACGTTTGGACGCATTGAGCAAAGCCC
>NZ_JBQCTZ010000694.1:0-400 GCF_051963715.1 Neisseria sp. P0001.S005
CTTCAAGAGCACGAATCCGCCCCCGATCCTGCCGACCGAGCTACTCAAGAAGAAGAGTACGCTTTAGAACTGCGCACCCGCGATCGTGAGCGTAAACTTCTCAATAAAGTGCAAGCGACTATCCGCAGCATTGACGAAGGTGATTACGGTTTCTGTGCCGATACCGGCGAACCCATCGGCCTCAAACGCCTGCTGGCACGTCCGACCGCGACATTGTCCGTAGAAGCGCAAGAGCGCCGCGAACGAATGAAAAAACAGTTTGCCGACTAAGAATATAAAGATAGAAACCTCAAAAGGCCGTCTGAAAGAGCATTTCAGACGGCCTGAGACCTTTGCAAAATTCCCCAAAATCCCCTAAATTCCCACCAAGACATTTAGGGGATTTTCCATGAGTACCTTC
>NZ_JBQCTZ010000695.1:0-400 GCF_051963715.1 Neisseria sp. P0001.S005
GGCCAGATAGCTCAGTTGGTAGAGCAACGGATTGAAAATCCGTGTGTCGGCGGTTCGATTCCGCCTCTGGCCACCACAAACCGCCTTAAAGCGGTTATTTTTTTGTCTATACAATTTGTACGCTATACTTAGCGCAAATCCCGTTCCAGACCATGCGTCCCGATTTCCAAACAAGGCCGTCTGAAAATTTTCAGACGGCCGTTGTTCATGTTGGCATGGCATAAAAATCCGCTTTACCGCCCCATTCCGACAGAATACGGCGCTTCCATCCGAATCGGCTGAAACCTTCGCGAACATACTGAATATGAATAAAGTTCAAGGCAGGTCGGTTTACTATATAATACCGTCCAAACCAACCATAACTTACTCATTGCAGGGAAGATAATGAAAAAAGTGCTGA
>NZ_JBQCTZ010000696.1:0-399 GCF_051963715.1 Neisseria sp. P0001.S005
TTGTCTGCGGACTGGGAGACTTGCAGCAAATCGCGGCTGCGTCGGTTTTTCAACGCAAAAACGGATGAAAAATCATCCGTTTTTAATAAGCGATACTGCTTCGAGAAGCCGTAATTCAAAATTATACAGCCAGGCGTTTGCGGCCTTTGGCGCGACGGGCAGCCAATACTGCGCGACCACCGCGGGTTTTGGAGCGAACCAAGAAGCCGTGGGTGCGTTTGCGTTTGGTAACGGAAGGTTGATAAGTGCGTTTCATGATGTTTCCTAAAAATTGGTAGATAATTAAACCGTGAATTACACTCCAATTTGCCGCTTTTGTCAATCAATATAAAAACTTTTCGTTGGCTAAAGTGTGACAACGGGTTTTATGCATTGATAGAATTTGTGGATAAAATTTTG
>NZ_JBQCTZ010000697.1:0-399 GCF_051963715.1 Neisseria sp. P0001.S005
CTCGGCGTCGCCTACAATATTGAAACGGTAGTACACAAATAATTCAATTATAAACGAATTGATTACAATACTTCAGAAAACGCAACTTAGGCCGTTTTTCGGCCGACAGACAAGAAAGTGAGACAAACAATGAAAACTTTAATCAAATTGGCAGCTGCCTCTTTAATCGGTATGTCCGGCCTGACCGTCGGCGCAACCAATATCGCCCACAATATGGCTGATGCCGACAAATAAAAAATACACAACACACCCTTAAATACACAGAAAAGAGTTAAAATGAAAACATTAATCAAATTGGCTGCGGCTTCTTTGATCGGCATGTCCGGTTTGACAGTTGGCGCAACCAAAATCGCAAAAAATATGGCAGAAGCTGCCAATAAATAAACGCAAGTGAAATTA
>NZ_JBQCTZ010000698.1:0-397 GCF_051963715.1 Neisseria sp. P0001.S005
TACCTGACCGAGCTTTCCGGCGGCCAACGCCAACGCGCCATGATTGCCATGGTATTCTGCCAGCGCACCGACTACGTTTTACTCGACGAACCGCTGAACAACCTCGACATGTATCATGCCCGCTCCCTCATGCAGATCCTGCGCCGGCTGACCGACGAACACAAACGCACCACCGTCGTCGTCCTGCACGATATCAACCAGGCCGCCGCCTACGCCGATTACGTCGTCGCCATGAAAAACGGCCAAGTCGCCATGCAGGGCAAGCCCAACGATATTTTCACCGCCGAAAACATCAAAACCTTATTCGATATGGACGTCAACGTCCTCGATTACGAAGGCAAAAAACTGGTTATCCACCATATCTAAATCCGACAAAAAGGCCGTCTGAAACCCGATT
>NZ_JBQCTZ010000699.1:0-397 GCF_051963715.1 Neisseria sp. P0001.S005
GAAGCGGTGGTTTTTTTCATGATTGCAACCAGTCTTTGATTTCGTAAAGTTCGGCCAGTGCGCGGACGGAATCGGGAATGTTTTGAATGGTCGGTTTTTTGTCTGTCCGGCGCAGAGCGTTGAGCAGCAGGGAAACGCAGGCGGAATCTGCTTTGCCTACTTGGCTGAAGTCTATGCTGTCTGTTTCTTTCAGACGGCATTGTTGTTCGTAGCGCGCAAAGGCGGAGGCAGTCAGGGTTTTGACGGTAACGTCGCCGCTGATGTAGAGCGTGCCGTTGCGGATTTCTGTTTGCATGGTGTCTTTATGATGTAAGGCACCATGCCGTCTGAACATCAGGCGGCATGGTGCGGGGGTGGATTATTTACCGCCGTTTTTGGCTTTCAAGTCGGCAATCAG
>NZ_JBQCTZ010000700.1:0-397 GCF_051963715.1 Neisseria sp. P0001.S005
GGCGGCATGTTGCTGCCATAACCCGATGTCGTCTTAAGCTGGTCGCGGCCGATGACGACGATTTTATCTAAATTGGAGTATTAAACATGACTTACGAAATTCAAGCCTCTGTTCGCGAAGCCCAAGGCACTGGTGCGAGCCGCCGCCTGCGTCGCGAAGGCCAAATCCCTGGCATCCTGTACGGTGAAGGTCAAGAGCCTGTTGCTATCGCTGTAGACCACAAAACTGTATTCTACGCATTGGAAAAAGAATCTTTCCATACTGCTTTGATTAAACTGTCTTTGAATGGTGAAACTAAAGACGTTATCGTGCGTGACTTCCAAATGCACCCATTCCGTCGCGAAGTTCAACACATCGACTTCCAAGCTGTAAAAGCTGATCAACCTGTACGCATCCG
>NZ_JBQCTZ010000701.1:0-396 GCF_051963715.1 Neisseria sp. P0001.S005
ATTTTCTTCGTGATTACCCTGCCGCTGATTGCCCCTGCGATTGCTTCCGGCTTCCTCTTGGGCATTACCCTGTCTTTGGACGACTTGGTGATTACCTCCTTCCTGTCAGGCCCGGGTTCATCGACATTGCCGCAAGTGATTTTCTCCAAAATCAAACTCGGCCTTGACCCTCAGATGAACGTTTTGGCAACTATCCTGATCGGCATCATTGGTACGCTGGTGATTGTCGCCAACTACTGGATGATGCGTCAGGCAACCAAACGTGAACGCGAGGCTGCCGAAGCCTACCGCCAAGAAAAATTGGCAGCCGAGAAAGCCGCCTAATATGCAGACAGGCTGTCCGATAAAGCGTCGGAACAGCCTGTTTTATTAACTGCATCTTATCCTTTCAGACGG
>NZ_JBQCTZ010000702.1:0-395 GCF_051963715.1 Neisseria sp. P0001.S005
TTACTTGTTTGCAACCAATATCTGATGAGGGCAGCGAAAATGAAACAAACTCTGAAAAACTGGTTTGCTGCCTTATTGCTGGCAGTGCCTATGAGTGCAGCCGTCGCCAGCGGCGGCGGACACTACGAAAAAGTCGATATCGATCTGCGTGACCAAGTCAGCCTGCAGCACGGTGCGCAAATCTTTACAAACTACTGTTTGTCTTGCCACTCTGCAAGCGGTATGCGCTTCAACCGTCTGAAAGACATCGGTTTGACTGAAGATGAAATCAAGAAAAACCTGATGTTCACAACAGACAACGTTGGTGATGTCATGGTAGCGGCAATGGATCCGAAAGATGCCTCCAAATGGTTGGGTGCGCCTCCGCCGGATTTGACCCTGATTGCCCGTTCTAA
>NZ_JBQCTZ010000703.1:0-394 GCF_051963715.1 Neisseria sp. P0001.S005
AAAAAATAAAACAGACAAAGGAGAAAGCCATGCAATTGTTTTTAGACAATCTCAAAGCCTTTTTCGAAACCATCAGCGGCTGGGTCTGGGGACCTATTATGTTGATGCTGCTGGTCGGTACGGGCATTTTGCTGACCGTTTTGCTGAAAGGCTTGCAGTTCACCATGTTGGGTTATGCGCTGAAGCAGGCGTTTGTGCCGTCAAAGAAGCATGAAGACGGCGAAGACCACGAAGGCGATATTTCCCATTTCGCGGCGTTGATGACCGCGCTATCCGCCACCATCGGCACGGGTAACATCGCCGGTGTGGCGACTGCGGTGGTAACCGGCGGCCCGGGCGCGGTATTTTGGATGTGGATGACCGCCATTTTCGGTATGGCCACCAAATACGGCGA
>NZ_JBQCTZ010000704.1:0-393 GCF_051963715.1 Neisseria sp. P0001.S005
CCGATGATATTGGTTTGAATCATGGTTTCCCAATCGCCAAAATCGGCTTTATCGGCAGAATCCAAACCTAAAGCCAAACCGGCGTTGTTGATCAGGCAATCGATTTCGGATAAATGCTCGGGCAGGCTGTTCAAAGCGTTTTGAATTGACTCCGTACGCGAAACATCCATCTCCAACGGGTAAAACTGCTCGCCCAATTCTTCTGCCAACTGCTGCAATTTGTCTTCGCGCCGTGCCGCGCCGATGACATGATAGCCTGCCGCAACAAAGGTGCGGCACATCGCCGCGCCGAATCCTGCCGATGCCCCGGTAATCAAAATTGCCATATCGTTTCCTTTCTATACTCGTTTCAGACTTGGGTTTAAGGTATGATAACGCCTTATCAGACGGCCT
>NZ_JBQCTZ010000705.1:0-393 GCF_051963715.1 Neisseria sp. P0001.S005
ACCATCAATTCAGACTTCGTCATGTCTGCAACCTTATTCTTGGTCGCCGGACAGTTTGGCTTTCAGCAAGTCGCCCAGGCTGGTAGTACCGGCATTGGCAGTTGCAGCGGCGTTAACTGAATTCAGGGCTTCGCGGTTTTCTTTAGCGTCTTTAGCTTTAACAGACAGGCGGATGCTGCGGTTTTTGCGGTCGACGGTTACGATAACGGCTTCAACCTCATCACCTTCTTTCAGTTTGGTGGTCAGATCTTCAACGCGGTCAGCTGCGAATTCGGAAGCAGGCAGGTAGCCTTCTACTTCGTCAGACAGGGCAACAACGGCACCTTTGGCGTCAACAGATTTCACAGAACCTTTAACCAAAGAACCTTTGTCGTTTACGCTGATGAAGTTACC
>NZ_JBQCTZ010000706.1:0-393 GCF_051963715.1 Neisseria sp. P0001.S005
GCGCTGATGCCGTGTATCAGGGCGCGGTAGTGGAGGACGGGCAGGTCGAAACCGCCGCCGTTCCAGCTGACGAGTTGCGGCGTATAGTTTTCGATGACCTCGAAGAACTTGGCAATCATGACTTCTTCACTGTCTTCGGGATCACCGATGGTGCTAACGCGGATTTTGTCCTGACCCCAGCGCATACAGCAGGAGATGGCGACAACTTGGTGCAGATGGTGTTGCATAAAGTCGCTGCCGGTTTTAGCGCGGCGTTGCTGTTGGGCAAACAGGACGACTTCGTTGTCCGGTAAATCGGCAGGTAAATCGTAAAGCAGGCGGATGCCGTTTACGTCGGGAATGGTTTCGATGTCGAAGGCGAGTATCGGAGTCATGGCGTGATCGGGTTGGATA
>NZ_JBQCTZ010000707.1:0-392 GCF_051963715.1 Neisseria sp. P0001.S005
AAAAAACAATCCGACATCCGAATCTCAACCCACCAAAAAGTAACGCATCCTTATGATTAAGATAAAAAAAGGCTTAGACCTGCCTATCGCAGGCAGACCGGAGCAAGTCATTTATGACGGCCCGGCCATTACCGAAGTCGCGTTGCTTGGCGAAGAATATGTCGGCATGCGCCCCTCGATGAAAATCAAGGAAGGCGAAGCCGTCAAAAAAGGCCAAGTGCTGTTTGAAGACAAAAAGAATCCGGGCGTAGTATTTACTGCTCCGGCTTCAGGCAAAATCGCCGCTATTCACCGTGGCGAAAAGCGCGTACTTCAGTCAGTCGTGATTGCCGTTGAAGGCAACGACGAAATCGAGTTCGAACGCTACGCACCTGAAGCGCTGGCAAAATTGA
>NZ_JBQCTZ010000708.1:0-392 GCF_051963715.1 Neisseria sp. P0001.S005
CAGCTGCACTGTGCGGCGTACGCAAGGCTTGCGCCAAGTCTTTGGTAATCAAATCGCCGGCAACGGGAAAAACCGCGGTATGGAGGATGGCGCCATTGGTATAAACCGCGATGTCGGTTGTACCGCCACCAATGTCGATGACGCACACACCCAAATCTTTATCGTCTTCAGTCAAAACGGCGTGACCGCTTGCCAAAGGCTGAAGCATGATTTGATCCATTTGCGGGCCGCAACGTTGGATACATTTTTGGATATTTTGCAACGCAGTGTTCGCACCGGTAATGATGTGTACACGGGTATCCAAACGCACGCCGCTCGTGCCGATAGGCTCTTTCACACCGGGTTGGTTGTCGATGATGTACTCTTGAACCACGGTATGCAAAATGTTGTGA
>NZ_JBQCTZ010000709.1:0-391 GCF_051963715.1 Neisseria sp. P0001.S005
GTGGGGTTGCTGTCTATGCCTTGTGCTTTGGCTGTCCAGATAAGGGTGTGGATGTCGCGCAGGCCGCCGGGGCAGGTTTTGATGTTGGGTTCGAGTTGTGCGCCTGTGCCTTGGGATTTGGTATGGCGTTGCTCCATTTCGAGGAGTTTGGCTTCGATAAAGGCGGCTGTGTCGCGGCGTGTGTTGAGTTTGTTTAGAAGTTGGGCGGTAAGGTCGGCATTGCCTTGTAGGTGGCGTGCTTCAAGAAAGGCGGTTTCACCGGTAATGTCGTTTTGGGTGCTTTGGAGGATTTCTTCTATGCTGCCGCTTTTGATGGCCGGATTGAGGCGTGCGTCCCAAAGGGTTTGGATAAATTGGGCGGTTTGTTGTTGCAGGCCGTCTGAAAATGGGG
>NZ_JBQCTZ010000710.1:0-389 GCF_051963715.1 Neisseria sp. P0001.S005
CGGTAGATGGTCAGCGTTACCCAGTCGGACAGTGCGTTGACGACGGATACGCCCACGCCGTGCAAGCCGCCGGAGATTTTGTAGCTGTTGTTGTCGAATTTGCCGCCTGCGTGCAAGACGGTCATGATGACTTCGGCGGCGGAGCGGCCTTCTTTCGGGTGGATGCCGGTCGGCATGCCGCGGCCGTTGTCGGCCACGCTGACGGAATTGTCGGCATGGATGGTTACGGTGATTTTGTCGCAATGTCCGGCGAGCGCTTCGTCAATGGCGTTGTCGAGCACCTCGAACACCATGTGGTGCAGGCCGCTGCCGTCCTGCGTGTCGCCGATATACATACCGGGGCGTTTGCGTACCGCTTCCAAGCCTTCCAGCACTTGTATGCTGTCGGC
>NZ_JBQCTZ010000711.1:0-388 GCF_051963715.1 Neisseria sp. P0001.S005
AAGGTGAGGCTGGTAGGAAAATAATTACGAAATATACTAGGTATGGGACGGTATTATTGGCTGTATTGCAAAGCTTTTGGGCTGCATCATCTGTTTATCAACGAGGTGTTGTTGTAACGACTGCGCTTGAGTTTTATATTTCTACAGTAGTCTGTTTGGTTACAGGTACTATGTTTCTGATGTGGTTAGGAGAGCAAATTACCGAGCGTGGTATTGGTAATGGTATTTCTTTAATCATTACAGCAGGCATTGTATCGGGTATCCCATCCGGTATAGTTCAGTTGTTAACTTTGTCTGAACGTTCTATGTTTATGGCGGTATCAATTGTGATTGGTATTTTGCTGTTGATCTATGCTGTAGTTTATTTTGAGAGTGCTCAGCGTAAAGT
>NZ_JBQCTZ010000712.1:0-387 GCF_051963715.1 Neisseria sp. P0001.S005
GACGTAAAGGGCAAGGTGGCCTGCTTTGGCGGCAAAGCTGTCGGCGGCAGGACGTTTGGACGCATTGAGCAAAGCCCAAACAATGCGCACGGCAATCACCAGCAGCGTGATGAAACCGATGGATTTATGCACGCCGAAGAGCGATTTGACCCATTCTTCGCCATCGTAGATGGTCCAAACGGTAATGGTGGAGAGGATGCCGATGAAACCGAGTACGGTCAGCCAGTGCAACGCGCGCGCGACGGCATCATAGGTTTGTGGGCGTGTAGTGGTCATAATGTTTCCTTGTTTTTGATTTGTTTGGTTTTTTGAATCGGCGGCATTGTAACAAAAATGCCCAACCAATTATGTTGCCTTTTTGAAGAGATTTCGTAAATGTTTGGAAAA
>NZ_JBQCTZ010000713.1:0-387 GCF_051963715.1 Neisseria sp. P0001.S005
TGTTTCAGTTACAATACTGCCTTAAACAGCTTGCTTGAAGAAAGATATGAAAGAACATAAGGCCCGGAAACGCTTCGGGCAGAATTTTTTGCAGGATACGCGGATTATTAGCGATATTGTCAACGCGGTCAGACCGCAGCCCGATGATATCGTGATTGAAATCGGCCCGGGCTTGGCAGCTATTACCGAGCCTTTGGCGAAAAAACTCAATTGCCTTCATGTTTGCGAAATCGACCGAGACATCGTACGCCGTCTGAAAACCTTGCCGTTTGCAGATAAATTGGTGATACACGAAGGTGATGTATTACAGTTTGATTTCAACAGCATTGAAGGCAAGAAAAAAATTGTCGGCAACCTGCCGTACAATATTTCCACGCCGCTTTTGTT
>NZ_JBQCTZ010000714.1:0-387 GCF_051963715.1 Neisseria sp. P0001.S005
GCCGCAATCATTTCCCGCTGCGAAGCGCGCGGACGGAAACCGGGCAGGTTTTTGCCGATGTTTTGGTAATGGTCGCGGATGGCGTTTTTTTCTAAATCGGTGAGCATTGAGGCCGTCTGAATGGGTTTGCAAGAATAGCGTATTTTAGCATTTTTACCTTCATGAAGCCTTCGTAAAGTCTTACTCTATTTTAGGGTTTGGCATTTTGATGGCGATGGACGAGCCGCAAAAGCATAATCGGTTTTAATCAAGCAAAAGGCCGTCTGAAGCTTTAGCCGCACTGATGCAGAGGCACCCACAATTTTTGCTTTTCGGATTTGTTTTTCTCGTAGCGGTTCCACGCTTTTTCATGAAAATAAAAGACGACGGTATTGACGATGGGTTCGA
>NZ_JBQCTZ010000715.1:0-387 GCF_051963715.1 Neisseria sp. P0001.S005
GACCGCTGTTTTGCCGACTTGCCGGGTTTGAGCGAATTGGAAATGTAAACTTGAAACAATCAAAAGGCCGTCTGAACAATTTTCAGACGGCCTTTTTTTAATACATACAAAAATTTCACTGCTTCTATTCGGACTCATCCGAACCCAAACACGCCGACAAATCGATTTCAGACGGCCATGTTTTATCAGGCGCGACCCGAATATCGAAATGCTCGCCGCGATAGTCGAAAACCAAACGCCAAGCGTGCAGAAACAGATGTTCCGCCTCATCGCCACCATACAGCGTATCGCCCAAAATCGGACTGCCTATGCTTTTCATGGCCACGCGCAGCTGATGGGTTTTGCCGGTAAACGGTTGCAACACAAACAGGCGCAAACCGGGCTTCA
>NZ_JBQCTZ010000716.1:0-386 GCF_051963715.1 Neisseria sp. P0001.S005
GACTTCCATGAAGACTGCGTCAACATCATCATGAAAGACCTCATCGCCCTGATGGATCCGAAATACATCGAAGTATTCGGCGAATTCACACCGCGCGGCGGCATCGCCATTCATCCGTTTGCCAACTACGGCAAAGCAGGCACAGAGTTTGAAGCTTTGGCACGCAAACGCTTGTTTGAGCACGATGCACAATAATCCTGTTCAGACGGCCTAACGCCCTTTTCATTGCAAGACTTTCTCTATTGCACGGTCTCTCAAGGCCTCATGCCGTCTGAAAAACTCCGAAAGATTTCCATGTACGAATTTACCGCCGCACAGCAGAAGAAAGCGCTCTTCTGGCTGGTGCTTTTCCATATTTTTATTATTGCCGCCAGCAACTATCTGGT
>NZ_JBQCTZ010000717.1:0-386 GCF_051963715.1 Neisseria sp. P0001.S005
GGGAATTGCGAGGTAACGTGGTCGATGTGGTTACAGTGTGCGCCGGTAGAAGAGAGGATGGTGGTGTCGGAAATCGGCGAGCAGTGGTCGCCAAATACGGCACCGGCCATTACGGCAGACATGCAAGGGATAATCAGCGAAGGTTCGACTTTGACGGCCATGGCGGCGGCAATCGGCAACATAATGCCGAATGTACCCCAGCTTGTGCCGGTAGCGAAGGCCATCACGCCTGCGAGCATAAACAAAATCACGGGCAGGAAGCCTGCGTGGATATTGCCTGCCACTAAAGTGGAGAGGTATTCGCCGGTGTGCATCTCGCTGACAACGGTGCTGATGATCCATGCCAAAATCAAGATGGTAATGGCACCGCGCATAGAGATGATGCC
>NZ_JBQCTZ010000718.1:0-386 GCF_051963715.1 Neisseria sp. P0001.S005
AATGCCTTGTCTCCAAAAGAAGCGCAAGAAATCGCCGACGATTTGGGCGTCAAATTGTCCGAAGTCTTGGAAATGGAACAACGCATGACCGGTCACGATATCGGTATCATGGCAGAAAACAACGATGATGAGGACAACTTCGCCCCTATCGACTGGTTGGCCGACCACGATGCAGAGCCTAGCCGTCAGTTGTCCAAACAGGCCCACTACGCCCTGCAAACCGAAGGTCTGCAAAATGCCTTGGCGCAATTGGACGACCGCAGCCGCCGCATCGTTGAAAGCCGCTGGTTGCAAGACGATGGCGGTTTGACCCTGCACGAATTGGCTGCCGAATACGGCGTATCTGCCGAACGCATCCGCCAAATCGAAGCCAAAGCCATGCAAAA
>NZ_JBQCTZ010000719.1:0-385 GCF_051963715.1 Neisseria sp. P0001.S005
GCAAGCTGATCGTAGTCTTGAATTTTGTTGCCTTTGACAATATTTTTAGGCAATTTGGTAATAACGTATTTTTCCAGCTGAATTTGGTTTAAACTACGGCCTGTCAGTTGTACCATCTTAATGGCATGTTGGCTGATGTCGACGCCGATGGCAGAGCGGTTGTTCAATCCGCTAGAAGCCTTGCCTGTTTTGGTATCTTTCGTGCTTTTAAATAAGCGCATGATTTGACTTCCCTGTATCATTTAGGAGTGAGTAACTGTTTCGTTATCCGTAAAGGACTTCTTATTCTTTACACAGTATTGACTGTGGCTGATAGAAATCGTTTCCCATTTTACTTTATTTATCGCCATTAATGGCAAAATTATTACTTAGTCATGATTAAAAA
>NZ_JBQCTZ010000720.1:0-385 GCF_051963715.1 Neisseria sp. P0001.S005
ACGCGTCGTCGAGTTCGCCAAACAAATCAAACCGTCCGCCCGCGGCGAATTGGAAATTTCCGACCTCAACCAAATGTATTTGGAAGACGGTTCATTGTCGGTGCAACTTTTGGGACGCGGTTTCGCATGGCTGGACACCGGCACCCACGAGAGCCTGCACGAAGCCGCTTCATTCGTCCAAACCGTGCAAAACATCCAAGACCTGCAAGTCGCCTGCCTCGAAGAAATCGCTTGGCGCAACGGTTGGCTTTCCGATGAAAAACTGGAAGAACTGGCGCGCCCGATGGCGAAAAACCAATACGGCCAATATTTGCTGCGCCTGTTGAAAAAATAATGTTTGAGGCCGTCTGAAACTTTTCAGACGGCCTTTAGATGAAAGATAAAA
>NZ_JBQCTZ010000721.1:0-385 GCF_051963715.1 Neisseria sp. P0001.S005
AGAGAATCGTTCTCTTTGAGCTAAGGCGAGGCAACGCCGTACTGGTTTAAAGTTAATCCACTATATCTTTTCAGACGGCCTTGTCCATCAAATTTGGCACATTATCTCACACACGGATTGTCTAAAACGACCGAGACATTGCGTTCGGCTTTGTTCATATACGTCATATGGACTTTCTTGCCTTTGAACTCTGCTTCAACGACAGATTCCTTTGTAAAGATTAGGTATCAAGAGTGAGAATTTATCTCACAATAGATACAATTCTCAAATAATAATGATGTTATCGTAAGTGCTTTGATGGGGAGATGGCTTAATTGCAGGAAAGTAACAAAAAAGGCTAGCCACGCAAAAAAAAATCTAAGAATGATTGTTTGATTTTATTAGT
>NZ_JBQCTZ010000722.1:0-385 GCF_051963715.1 Neisseria sp. P0001.S005
TTTGTGGGGCTTTATTTTGGTGTCTGAGGCTTTGCTGCTGCCGCTGTTGCTGGTGTTGTATGTGCCGGCGTTGGCTGTGTTTGCGCTGCTGTGGCAGGCTTGGGTGTTTGTGGTGCAGGTGCGCGGTTTGATGTGGATGGGGAATGCGACGGTGGGCCGTGTTTTGGTGGGTTATCTGTTGTATGGTTTCGGCGTGTTGTGTGTGGGTACGGTGATTTTGATGCTGTTTATTGCCGCCGGTTGGTTGGATATGGAAACGTTGAATCAAAACCTGCAGGCGTTGACGTCTGCCCGTAAATAATCAATGGAAATTGGAAGGCCGTCTGAAATGTTCAGACGGCCTTTGTTTTATGTGTTTGTTTCGTGGTCTTGCAGGATTTTTTGA
>NZ_JBQCTZ010000723.1:0-383 GCF_051963715.1 Neisseria sp. P0001.S005
TGGAGCGAACGTACTGCTCCGGGCAGCGATGCGACTTCTATTTCCGGTAAGTTGACCGGTATGATGATGGCTACGCTGAAAGACGGTTTCGGTTTGGCGATTGTGCCTCCAGCCATTATGGAATTGGGTACAGGCTCCGGCTTGACGATTTACCTGCAAGACCGTAACAACAGCGGCCATGCCGCATTGTTGGCCAAGCGCAATGAGTTGATTGACAAAATGCGTAAAAGCGGTTTGTTTAACCCAAGTACTGTTCGTGCGAGCGGTTTGGAAGATGCGCCGCAGTTGAAAATCGACATCAACCGTGCCGCAGCAGCCGCACAAGGTATTTCGTTCTCTGATATCCGTACTGCTTTGGCTTCTTCTTTGGGTTCGTCTTATGT
>NZ_JBQCTZ010000724.1:0-383 GCF_051963715.1 Neisseria sp. P0001.S005
GGTAAAGCAGATATGGTTTGTCATAGTGACTTTCCTTTTAATCCCAAAGCCCGTATCTTGAAAAATGGAGAAACAGTTAAAGGTAATGGCTGGCAATGTACGGCTTCCGGTTCAGAAGTAACTTGCATAAATCAAGATAAACATGGATTTAAGATTAGTCAGGAAGTGCAGAAGCTGTTTTAATACATCTTTAGGAATTTAATTTATTAAAGGAATGGTATATGGATACAAATAAAACTGGTAATCACAAGCAAGAAAATCAAAGAGACCAAGTTCGAGAACAGGTTATCAATGATTATATTGAAAATTTAAGGAAATATAATGGCTATACCGAAAAAGGTAAGGATAATACCATTTTTGGGGCTCATTATGGCATGCAAGGC
>NZ_JBQCTZ010000725.1:0-383 GCF_051963715.1 Neisseria sp. P0001.S005
AAACTAGGATTTGCGCAAATAAGGTTGCATTAATATTCACGTTACTTAACCTTCGTATCTGGGTTAATCAAACAGACCATAAGCCTGTATCTGAACGGATCGCTCCGTCTTGATTACGCAGCACCAAACGGGTTAACGAAGGCGAACAACAGGGCAATAGCCACACCGATCAAGAAGGCCGCGTCGATCAGACCAGCGATCAAGAACAGTTTGGTTTGCAGAGGACCGATCAGCTCAGGTTGACGGGCAGAAGATTCCAAGTATTTAGAACCAACCATTGCGATACCGATAGAGGCACCCAATGCACCCAAGGCAACGATCAAACCACATGCGATAGCAATCAAACCCATTTTTAAACTCCTTAAAATAGTAAAGGTTAAACT
>NZ_JBQCTZ010000726.1:0-381 GCF_051963715.1 Neisseria sp. P0001.S005
GCCGTCTGAAACACACAAACCGGAGAACAACATGATTACACTGGCCGTAGATGCCATGGGCGGAGATGCAGGCCTTGCAATTACCGTCCCCGGTGCAGTGGATTTCCTGAAACAGCAATCCGACGTACATCTGATTATGGTCGGAGATGAAGCAGCAGTCCGCCAAGCATTAAGCTCGGCAGGCGCGCCTATGGACCGTATTACCGTCTGCCATGCAGCGCAAGTTGTCGAAATGGATGAAGCGCCGCAATCTGCGCTGAAAAATAAAAAAGAATCCTCCATGCGCATTGCCATCAACCAAGTTAAAGAAGGCAATGCGCAAGCCGCCGTATCGGCAGGCAATACCGGCGCACTGATGGCGACCGCCCGATTCGTCCTCAA
>NZ_JBQCTZ010000727.1:0-381 GCF_051963715.1 Neisseria sp. P0001.S005
ATCAGCGCGGCGCTGACCATCTTCATCTCCATCTACAACATTTTCAGCAGCCTCTTGAGAATCCTCATCTCTATTAGCGGTGACGACTGATCAAGCCGCAAAGGCCGTCTGAAATTTCAGACGGCCTTTTTGATTTTTGACATCACCGACAAACTCCCCTATCCTGAACGTACACAAATCCTCTTTCCAACCCAAAATGACCACGACCACTCTGCGCCGTGCCGTGTACGCAGGCAGCTTCGACCCACCTACCCTCGGCCACCTGTGGATGATACAGGAAGCCCAATCCCTCTTTGACGAACTCATCGTCGCCATCGGCACCAATCCCGAAAAGCGCAGCACCTACACCATAGAAGAACGCCGCGCCATGCTCGATGCCAT
>NZ_JBQCTZ010000728.1:0-381 GCF_051963715.1 Neisseria sp. P0001.S005
TGGAGGAGAAAACAGCTGAAAACCCTTGTTTGGATTTCGGCTGTTGGAAGGAAAGGAATTTTGCAAAGGTCTCAGGCTGTCTAAATAACATCCTGTAACCCTAGCTTGGATAGTTGCCGATAGTTTTTCTTTCTATAAAACGATTTGTCTGAAATTGGAACGGCACAGATTGATGCGGAAGAGACAAGAAAGAGAAAAGGGATAATGGCAAGTTAATGAGTAGAGATGGGGTTTGGCAATGATGGCTTTTTTAGATGAGAAAGGCCGTCTAAAAGTACATTCGTTAGGTTGCCAAATTTTAGATAAAAAAAACCATCTATACTAAGGGGAAAGTATAGATGGCCAAACACATTACGGGGAAAACGTCTTACTCACTTACTC
>NZ_JBQCTZ010000729.1:0-381 GCF_051963715.1 Neisseria sp. P0001.S005
CGGGGGATTTTGAGTCCCCTGCGTCTACCAATTTCGCCACCTGGGCTAGCGAAGAAGTCGTCATTATAGCGAGTTCTTGAATCTTGTAAAGCAGTATTTGAAAAAAAATTGGATTATTTTTATATTTATTTGATTTTTAATGAATTAAACTTTTTGTGTTTGATGGTTATCTAAATGGGAGGCAGATTTTTAAAACAAAAAAAGCAGTATTTATCTGCAAAAAGGGCTACATTTAATGTGTTAAACGCGTTAATATGAAGACGTTTTGTTTTTATATCGGCCGGGCAGTTGTTTGGCCTTACTTATTTGAAACGGTTTTGGAGAAAATTTATGCTTTCCGTTACACGAACTTTCCTACTCAGTGCTTTTGCGTTGGCTGCT
>NZ_JBQCTZ010000730.1:0-380 GCF_051963715.1 Neisseria sp. P0001.S005
TAGAACGTCTTACCTGTGCCGTCTTCTTTACGCCATGCTGACCCGACTGTCTCGGACTTCGGGCGCATATTGTGATTATCGAAAAAGCCGTTATCGTGGTCTAACAGTGCCTGATTAGGTGTATAGCTTCCATCGAAAAAATCCAATGCCAAATCGATTCGGGTTATTCTGGGTCGGACGGCTTCATCTAAAAACTGCTTCATTCGCGCTTCCCAACCCGCTTGCGCGAGATTGCACCCGACGCCTTTCAGCTCAATCAAAACGGTATCCCGCTGGCCACCATAATGGACTTCTCCGTAATCGACATCTTCCGATCCGAGCCGGTACATGGATTCATAAAACTTGTTACCTTTGGACTTGCATTTTCGGGTAATGCCGAA
>NZ_JBQCTZ010000731.1:0-380 GCF_051963715.1 Neisseria sp. P0001.S005
GGAAGGCCGTCTGAAATGTTCAGACGGCCTTTGTTTTATGTGTTTGTTTCGTGGTCTTGCAGGATTTTTTGATAGACGGGGTCGGGGAGGTAGCGGCCTATCATGTCGCGCCAGCCTTGTGGGCCGACCAAGCCTTTGACCATGGTGGAGGACACTTCGGCGATTTCGCGCGGCGGCATTAGGAAGACGGTGGAGATTTCGGGGGCGATGTCGCTGTTGATGTAGCGCATCGAGCGTTCGTATTCGTAGTCGGCGGCGGAACGGATGCCGCGGACGATGAAATTAGCCTTGGCTTCGCGGGCATAATCGACCAAAAAGCGGTTTTCAAACACGCTGATGCGGACGTTGGGGAAGGGGTGGGTAATGGCATCGAGCATGGC
>NZ_JBQCTZ010000732.1:0-379 GCF_051963715.1 Neisseria sp. P0001.S005
TGCCCAACCGAGTTGCTGACTTACAGCGACACGTTGAAACAATTGGGCGATCAGGCTAAAGACGTGAAAGTAGTATTTGTCAGCATCGACCCTGAGCGCGATACGCCTGAGGTAATCGGCAAATACGCCAAACAGTTCAACCCTGATTTTATCGGCCTGACGGCAACCGGCGATCAAAGCCTGCCTGTCATCAAACAGCAATACCGTGTGGTATCGGCTAAAGTCAACCAAAAAGAAGACAGCGAAAACTATTTGGTCGACCACTCTTCAGGTGCATATTTGATTGATAAAAACGGTGAAGTGGCGATTTTCTCGCCTTATGGCAGCGAGCCGGAAACGATTGCGGCTGATGTGAAAACTTTATTGTAAAACCGTAGTT
>NZ_JBQCTZ010000733.1:0-379 GCF_051963715.1 Neisseria sp. P0001.S005
AGGGCGATGCCGCTAAACGCGCCGAGAGTGTAGATTGCAACTTTTTTCAAAGTGGATTTTGTTGACATTCGTTTGACTTTCTTTTTGTGTACGGTAAGCAAAGTGGTTTTTGTTTTCTCTGAACCCGTTGACTTTATGTGATTTAAACGCTTGGAACAATAAGTTTAAGGTAAAAGTTTGTTGTTTAATGTGCTGAACAGGCGTGAAAATCGTGTTTTATTGTAGTTTATGATGAAAATTCAGACGGCCTGAAGGGGAAAATTCACTCAGGCTGTCTGAAACATCAGTTAATCCAGGAAAGCGGATTCATGACTTGTCCGTTGTAGCGGACTTCAAGGTAAAGGCCGGTTTCGCCCGACGGCAAAGTGCCGCTGGTGCC
>NZ_JBQCTZ010000734.1:0-379 GCF_051963715.1 Neisseria sp. P0001.S005
ATTGTCGAAAAAAGATATTGCCGATTTGCCTGCCGGAATGATGGATTTGGAGGCATTAAGCATTTGGAAGAAAACGGTAAACGGCGCAGATTATTATTTGAGCTTGACTGAAGACAGTTGCAGCGTGCGCACGGCTAAAGCCGACGACCATCTGATTTTCAAACAATTTTTGGCTTTGGCAGAAAATCCGCCGCAAGGTTTGAACGCTGAATTGCGTGCCGATAATTTGGCGGAAACCCCATTGCCTATGCGTCAGATTTCCTACGCATGGCGTGCGTCCGGCAGTCCGAAAGAAACCTTGCTGACCGTTAAAACAACGTCGTCCGAGCATTTTCCGGTACAGGCTGTTTTTTATTTGACCCATCATTCTTACGACAAT
>NZ_JBQCTZ010000735.1:0-378 GCF_051963715.1 Neisseria sp. P0001.S005
TTTGAGGCCGTCTGAAGGCAGTTGATGGCGGGCGACATGAAAAAAGGACGCGTAAAGCGTCCTTTATGGAGATTAAACCCTGTATTACTGGTTTTTCTCGATGATTTCTTTGAGGTGGGGCATAGGGCTGTAACCGCTTTGGCTGCGGCCGTTAGGGAAGACCACGGTTGGTGTGCCGTTGAAGCCGAATTGTTCGCCCAACGAAGTGGTTTCTGCAACAGGGTTTTCACAGTTTGCTTTGCCGCTTGGGAGCTTGCCTTTGCGCATCCAGTCGATCCATGCCTGGGTCGGATTAGGTTGGCACCACAACAGCTCGGCTTTGCGCGCGGCATCAGGGTGCAGGCTTGGAATCGGCATCATGAAGGTATAAATCGTGAT
>NZ_JBQCTZ010000736.1:0-378 GCF_051963715.1 Neisseria sp. P0001.S005
ATGACGCAAAAACGCCTGACCAATATTATTTTGGTCTCGCCGCGTCCAGAAGCTTTTCCCGAGGACGAAATCCATACGTTCCAACGTGTCTGCTGCCCTTGCCGTACAGCTCTGGTTATCGCCGAAACAAACGGCACGCCACGCGATTGGGCGCAAGAACAGGCCGACCGTTGGCATGCACGCCTGCTTCAATCGCCACATTCCGGCCAGTTAAACAGCGCACTCGGCGGCTGGCAATGGGGCATGAAGCTGATGCAGGAAATGCTGTTGAGTAAATAGTTTAGAAGTGTCTATCAAGAAGAAAGGCCGTCTGAAACCGATATGTATTTCAGACGGCCTTTGTTTACAAATATCATGTTAAATATAATTAAAAGAAAC
>NZ_JBQCTZ010000737.1:0-378 GCF_051963715.1 Neisseria sp. P0001.S005
AATGACAACCGCCAATTCGTCGATGCCGACAAAATCATCGCCGCCGGCCTCGAATTAGAAACCCTGCTTGAAGACCCCAAAGAAACCGAAGACGACGGCAAAGCCATCTGCCGTGCCAACCTCAAAATCCGCATTCCCGACACCATCCTCAAGACAGCCATAGACAACAGCCCGCTGATTTACGGCAACACCCCGTTGTCCGACATGCTCGAACAAAAACTGATGGGCAGCAATCTGACTTTTGAAAACAACACGTTCAGCACCACCCTGCTCTACACCCCCGACAAAGACGGCAAACCGGTTCTCGAAGACAACACCCTGAGCACCACAGCCCAAACCCTTTCCGCCACCCTGCTGCCCTACGGCGTGAAAAGCATC
>NZ_JBQCTZ010000738.1:0-378 GCF_051963715.1 Neisseria sp. P0001.S005
GCCACCACGCTGAATGCAAAGCCTGCTACGAATCTTGCTTGGCTTGCATTAAAGAATGCGAAAAAATTGCCGCTTAAGCACTATTAAAAAAGGCCGTCTGAAATTCAGACGGCCTTTTATTTTGCTATTTTGTTCACGTTATTCGGCTGCAAGCTCTTGCTCATCCAGCAGTTTTTTCCGAACAATCGCAGGATTGCCCGCAGCCACACAATAAGGCGGCACATCTTTGGTAACCACCGAACCTGCACCGATTACCGCGCCCTTACCGATGGTAACGCCGCCCATGATAATCGCACGCCGGCCAATCCAAACATCATCTTCAATCACAATCGGGCTGATATCTGTATAACCTTCAAAGCGGCGGGTTTCAGGGTTGAA
>NZ_JBQCTZ010000739.1:0-377 GCF_051963715.1 Neisseria sp. P0001.S005
CTGCACCCACCAGAGCAGACAATATTTCTTCCATAATAAAACCTTTAATAAAAACAATAAAAATAAAATGATACGGGTAACTACTCCCACTCATTTTTCGCGTTTGGCAATATCGGCGAGCAGGCCGTTTTGCCATTTGATACCGGTTAAGTTGTTAACAATTTTGACCGATTTTGTCATCATACCGTAAACCTTCGTGAATTAAAACGAAAAACTGACAAAGGTTTGCCGCAAATGTGCTTCTTTATTTAAAAAAGGTTTTTTTGTTTTCAGACGGCCTTTTTTGCAGATGTTTGGGCTGTCTGAATATTTTGGCTAAAGGCAACTTATGATAAAATGCACGCCTTACAAATGAAGCAAATTCCGCCTCAACGCGT
>NZ_JBQCTZ010000740.1:0-377 GCF_051963715.1 Neisseria sp. P0001.S005
TCGTTTTCCTACCCCTTGACTAGGGAAGCAAACATTTAATTCCTAAATTGATAAAGCTTAATGCTTTGTTGTGTCTTAAAACTTCCTTTTGTGTTTCAGGATTAATTCGATACAAAAATAACCCAAAAAAAGTTTTTTTTTTATTTAAAAAAGGAAACAAAAAAAAAAAAAGAAATACCAAAAAAATATCTTATTAATCCGTAAAAAAAAAAAATTACAAAAACACAAAAATAATAAAAAAATAATAATGGAATTCCCATATAAGATATAATTTAACCCATAATAAAAATATTAATATAAACAATCCAATATTTTATTTAAAAAATCAACCTTTAATTCAGATTAAAAATTGGAATAGTTGAAATTATATGCCAGTA
>NZ_JBQCTZ010000741.1:0-376 GCF_051963715.1 Neisseria sp. P0001.S005
CCTGCGACGGCTGCGGCAATTTTCTTTTTAGCCAAAGTGGCAAATGATTCACGAATCGGTGTATGGGCAACATCGACAGCGACTGCGCCCGGCTGTTTACTCAAATCGGTAAAGTACTGTTTCCATTTTTCATCGACAGATTCCGGATTATCCAGAAACTTTTCATACAACTCCTCGATGTATGGCGCATTAGAACCAAACAGATAAGAGAAATTGAGTTTTTCGTCCATCATGGCGTGAGCTCTTTTCTTTAAAATATAAACAAAGGGTAGAATCCCGTGTTCTCCGAACGGAATTCAGGCCGTCTGAAATGACACTTTATTCTACCCTATTTCAAATCAAATTACCTGCTATCAACTTAATTAATTACGACCAA
>NZ_JBQCTZ010000742.1:0-376 GCF_051963715.1 Neisseria sp. P0001.S005
ATTTTGTTGAGATTATAAAGAAAATAGACTAAGATATAACCATAAGAACAATTGGAAACATTATTATCAAAACAAACTGTTAGAGATCTTCATCTAATATTGTGGCAGTGATGCTTTTGTTCCCATGACCCGGCTGCCGACGGCAGCCTTAAAACAGCAATATTCGCCTTTATCAATCTACCTCACGCTTCAACGGTTTGATTTTTGATAACACCGGAGACTTAGTAATGCCCAACCAATCTAAACATGCATCTATCAATATCGGTCTGATTCAGGCGCGGGAAGCATTGATGACCCAATTCCGCCCTATTCTGAACCAAGCCAATATTACTGACCAGCAATGGCGTATCATCCGGCTCTTAGCGGAAAACGGCAC
>NZ_JBQCTZ010000743.1:0-376 GCF_051963715.1 Neisseria sp. P0001.S005
CCATACTTCCACAACGGCAGCGTTTGGGAATTGGATAAAGCCGTCAACATCATGGCGAAAGCTCAATTGGGTAAAACCCTGGCTCCGGAAGACACTGAAAACATCGTTGCCTTCTTGAAAGCCCTTTCCGGCAATGTTCCGGAGTCTGCCCGAACCATGCCTGAGCTGCCCGTCTCCCACGATGTCAAATCCCAACCTGACAACAAATAAGGGTTAGCATAAAACAAGGCCGTCTGAAAATCCGTTTCAGACGGCCTTTTTGCTGCCGGCCATATGGGCAGCTTTGTTTCACGATTGCGCACAATATGGTAATCTTGAGCCGATTTTCACCATACATCCGAAAGGAACATCATGAGCCTGATTATTGAAGACTTGC
>NZ_JBQCTZ010000744.1:0-375 GCF_051963715.1 Neisseria sp. P0001.S005
GTGGTTTCTTCTGTAATCGCTTAATTGAGGGATATTGATAAATGGCAAACCAAAAAATCCGTATCCGCCTGAAAGCTTATGATTACAGTCTGATTGACCGTTCCGCACAAGAAATCGTTGAAACTGCCAAACGTACTGGCGCTGTTGTTAAAGGTCCAATTCCTTTGCCAACTAAAATCGAACGTTTCAACATCTTGCGTTCTCCTCACGTGAACAAAACTTCTCGTGAACAATTGGAAATCCGTACCCACTTGCGTCTGATGGACATCGTGGACTGGACTGACAAAACTACTGATGCACTGATGAAACTGGATCTTCCAGCAGGTGTAGATGTAGAAATTAAAGTTCAATAAGAACTGAAAAACCGAACAGCTT
>NZ_JBQCTZ010000745.1:0-374 GCF_051963715.1 Neisseria sp. P0001.S005
TAGGCATTGAGCAGGGTTTCCGGTGTGCGGAACGATTTGCTGGCAATGCTGAATACGGTGGTTTCGGGGTTGAGGCCGAGAAGGGTTTGGGTCAGGTCGGCATCATCGGAGTTGCTGACAAAGTGGACGCGGATGTTTTGCCAATAAGGCTGCAGCGCCTGTGTGGCCATGCGCGGCCCTAAATCGGAGCCGCCGATACCGATGTGAACCAAGTCGGTAATCGGCTTGCCGGTAATGCCTGCGTGCGTACCGTCTAAAAGTTGGCGTGCGAACTCGAGTGCGCGGTTGAGTTCGTGATGAACATTGGGCACGATGTTTTCGCCGTCAACGTAAACAGGTTTGGCATTGGCAGGCAGGCGCAGGGCAGTGTGGAG
>NZ_JBQCTZ010000746.1:0-374 GCF_051963715.1 Neisseria sp. P0001.S005
CCGTAGAAGCGCACGTCGCCGCCGGCTTCCCAGCCTTTGTCGTTCAGGTATTTCACGCCGATGTTGGCGGTGTATTTGGGCGCGCGGCCGAGTTTGTTGCCTTCGATGCCGCTGTTGGGATAGCTTTTGATTTTGGTGTTGAGCAGTCCCAGTCCGGTGGTGAGTTTCAGGCTGTCGGTGGCCTGCCAGTCGGCGGCAAGTTCTGCGCCGTAGGTATGGACTTTTTTGGCGTTGCGGATGACGACGGAGTTGGTGCCGAGATAGAAGGGGAGCTGCATGTCGCGGTAGTGGTTCAGGAACAGGTTGCCGGAGAGTTGCAGGCGGCGGTCTGCGCTGCGCCAGCGGGTGTACCACTCGTAGTTGTTCACATATTC
>NZ_JBQCTZ010000747.1:0-374 GCF_051963715.1 Neisseria sp. P0001.S005
ACCGCACTGCGCCAAGTGATGACCCGCACCATCAACAACTATATCGAAGCCAACGAAGTGGCTAAAAAAGCCAAAGTGGAAACCGCCGGCGACGATATGCGTGAAGGTCTGACCTGCGTTTTGTCCGTCAAACTGCCCGATCCGAAATTCTCATCGCAAACCAAAGACAAACTGGTTTCCAGCGAAATCGGCCCTGTCGTCAACGAAGTCATCAACCAAGCCTTGACCGACTTCCTTGAAGAAAACCCGACCGAAGCCAAAATCATCACCAGCAAAATCGTCGATGCCGCCCGCGCGCGCGAAGCCGCCCGCAAAGCACGCGAAATTACCCGCCGCAAAGGCGTGATGGACGGTTTGGGCCTGCCGGGCAAACT
>NZ_JBQCTZ010000748.1:0-374 GCF_051963715.1 Neisseria sp. P0001.S005
CTCGCGTTGCACTTTGCGCACCACAACAATGAAGTTGCCCTTTGGACACGCAATCCCGACCAAATCCGCACCCTGCAAGCAGATCGCGAAAACAAACGCGGCCTGCCCGGCTTCCCTTTCCCTGAGTCCCTGACCGTTCACGCCGATTTGGGCGAAGCGCTGAAAGACAGCCAACTTGCCCTGATCGTTACCTCCGTAGCCGGCCTCAGAAGCAGCGCCGAGCTGCTCAAACAGCATAACGCTGCCGATATTCCCGTTCTCGCCGCCTGCAAAGGTTTTGAACAAGATACCGGCCTTTTGACTTTCCAAGTACTGAAAGAAGTCCTGCCTAACAATAAAAAAATCGGCGTTCTCTCAGGTCCGAGCTTTGCCCA
>NZ_JBQCTZ010000749.1:0-374 GCF_051963715.1 Neisseria sp. P0001.S005
TGCGCCGTCATCGGCAACCGCAGTTTCCACCGCGACGCCAACATCGTTACCCAGCTTGCCCTTGCCCTGCAAAAAGGCCTGAACAAAGGCGGCATGAAATCTTGCGGCAAACACTTCCCCGGCCACGGCTTTGTCGAAGGTGACAGCCATCACGTCCTGCCTTGCGACGAACGCAGCCGCGAAGCGCTAGAAGCTGCCGACCTTATCCCCTTCCGCGCACTGAGCCAAGCAGGAATGGCCGCAGTCATGCCTGCCCACGTCGTGTACCCACAAACCGACAGCCAACCTGCCGGCTTTTCCGAAAAATGGCTGAAACAAATCCTGCGCCAAGAAATCGGATTTAACGGCGTTATCTTTTCAGACGACCTGACCAT
>NZ_JBQCTZ010000750.1:0-374 GCF_051963715.1 Neisseria sp. P0001.S005
TGGGGACGGCTGGAGGTTTGATGGTTTTTGAGAACCGGAATGAGGATGCCGTTGAGTTGTTTGATGGCTTTGGTGGCGCGGTAGAAGGTGTGCATCAGGGCTTCGCTTCGGCCGCGGATGTCGGGTTGGGTGTAGCCTAAGCTTTCGGCAACTTGGGACTGGTAGTCGAAAAGCAGCCTGTCTTCGGGGTGGTCGGCGGTAAGGTGGAGGTGAATGCGGATGTTGGCGAGGCGGCGGTAGCCATGAGCCAGCATGCCGGCTTCGGTGCGTGTGAGGACGCCGGCGGTAACGAGGGCAGTGGGGTTGCTGTCTATGCCTTGTGCTTTGGCTGTCCAGATAAGGGTGTGGATGTCGCGCAGGCCGCCGGGGCAGGT
>NZ_JBQCTZ010000751.1:0-373 GCF_051963715.1 Neisseria sp. P0001.S005
GACGGGTCAACGTCGATATGAATAATTTTTTTGGCTTTTTCAAAGAATTTGGACGGTACGGAAATCACGCGGTCATCGAAGCGCGCACCGATTGCCAGTACAACGTCTGCATTCTGCATGGCGAGGTTGGCTTCGTAAGTGCCGTGCATACCCAGCATGCCCAAGAATTGGCGGTCGCTGGAAGGGTATGCACCCAAGCCCATCAATGTACCGGTACAAGGAGCGCCGATCATGCGGACGAATTTAGTCATTTCTTCAGAGGCATTGCCCAAAACCACGCCGCCGCCGAAGTAAACAATAGGGCGTTTGGCGGAAGCCAGCATTTGTACGGCTTTTTTGATTTGACCGATGTGGCCTTGTACAACCGGTTGGT
>NZ_JBQCTZ010000752.1:0-371 GCF_051963715.1 Neisseria sp. P0001.S005
CGTCCCGTTGCTGTCGATGCGACCGGCAAAGCTGACGGTCATGCCGATGTAAAAGGCCACGATTGGGGCTTCGGCTACCAACTGGCGTGGATGTGGGACATCAACGACCGCGCACGCGTGGGTGTGAACTATCGTTCCAAAGTATCGCATACGCTGAAAGGCACTGCCGATTGGGAAGCGGACGGCGCATATGCAAAACGTGCTTGGGACTTGGGTGCAATGGCTGCACGCGGTTATGTGCCGAACGAAAAAGCCAGCGTAAAAATCGTTACGCCTGAGTCTTTGTCTGTTCACGGTATGTACCGCGCCACCGACAAAACCAACCTGTTCGGCGATGTGACTTGGACGCGCCACAGCCGCTTCAACAAAGC
>NZ_JBQCTZ010000753.1:0-371 GCF_051963715.1 Neisseria sp. P0001.S005
TTGAGTTTGGACGTGTATTCGGGGTTAAACACCAAATCCCATTGATTGTCCGGCAGCTGATCCGTGCCCAAAGCCTTTTTCACACGCTCGATATTGATGGCGAAAGTATTGGTACCCCAATAAAACGGCACCGCATATTCATGCCCCGGATCGACGCTTTCCATCAGCTTCATCAACTGAGGATTCAAGTTTTTATAGTTGGGAATCAGGGATTTGTCGATTTTCTGATACGCACCTGCCTTAATCTGCCTACCGACAAACGCATTGGAAGGACCCACGATGTCGTAACCCGACTTGCCGGTCAACACCTTGCTCTCCAGCGTTTCATCGCTGTCATATACATCGTAAGTTACTGCGATACCGTGTTTTTT
>NZ_JBQCTZ010000754.1:0-371 GCF_051963715.1 Neisseria sp. P0001.S005
ATTATGAATGAAATCGAGATTAACGTGGAGCCGCGTTATATGGCCGGTCAGAGCGACGTCTATCGCGACCGCTATGCCTTCAATTATCTGATTACCATCTGCAACCGCAGTGATGAAATCATTACTTTGCGTCAGCGTTTTTGGGAAATTACCGACGGACACGGTGAGACAGAGCAGGTCGGTCATGCTGGCTTGATTGAAGAGCAACCTGTTTTGTACCCGGGCGAAGCCTATGAGTACCACAGCGGTTCGCAAATCAGCACGCCTTGGGGCAGCATCGAAGGTGCGTATGAATTTGAAGACAGTATCGGCAAACGTTTCGTTATCGGGGTGCCGAAGCTTGAATTCAAAGCAGGCTTTACTTTGCAATA
>NZ_JBQCTZ010000755.1:0-371 GCF_051963715.1 Neisseria sp. P0001.S005
GCCGTCTGAAAGAAAATTAAAACATTAAAATGATACTGTATAACGTTAACCCTGTAAATTTCTTTCGTTTTCAGACGGCATCGGGCAAAAGGCCGAATATCGGTTACAATCCATTTTTTATTTGATGATTGTCCTATGTCTATTCCACTCTTAAACGAAAAACTCAATACCGAAACAGCCCGCATTTCATGGGAAGAGCTGCAACCCCACTTCGCACGCGGTGCCGCCATCTATGTTGCGCCTGATTTGGATTTGATTGCCGTCGCCCGCCATGTTGCCGAAGATGAAGCCGCACCATTGAAACAATGGATGGAACAAGGCAAATTCGGTGCCATCAGCGATGATATGGCGCGCACATTTTTAGCGGATAA
>NZ_JBQCTZ010000756.1:0-371 GCF_051963715.1 Neisseria sp. P0001.S005
GCATGGGAAAAAATCACCGGCCTGCTCCAACACGACCTCTTCCATATTTACCCCGTAGACGACCACATCCTGACCGTTGTCCGCAATATGCGCCGTCTCGCCATCGAAACCCACAGCCACGAAATGCCCGAGGCCAGCGCCATCATGCAGGCCTACCCACGACCACATATCCTCTACACCGCCGCCCTGCTGCACGACATCGCCAAAGGCCGTGGCGGCGATCACGCAAAAGAAGGCATCAAAGACGCACAACAATTCGCCGCCAACCACTACTACACCGAAGAAGAAAGCCATCTCCTCGCATGGCTGGTTGAAAACCACCTGCTCATGTCCACCGTTGCCCAAAAAGAAGACATCCAAGATCCCCATGT
>NZ_JBQCTZ010000757.1:0-371 GCF_051963715.1 Neisseria sp. P0001.S005
TGTATCGCTGCCGGTATCGCCTGTCTGTGGGGTGCTTCACACGGCGGTGCAAACGAAGCTGTGTTGAAGATGCTGGACGAAATCGGCGATGTGTCTAATGTTGCCGAATACATGGAAGGTGTGAAACAACGCAAATACCGTCTGATGGGCTTCGGTCACCGCGTATACCGCAATATGGACCCTCGCGCCAGCATCATGCGCGAAACCTGCTATGAAGTCTTGAAAGAATTGGGCTTGGAAGACAGTCCTAAATTCAAGCTGGCGATGGAATTGGAACAAATTGCACTGAAAGACCCATTCTTTGTTGAACGCAAGCTGTATCCAAACGTCGATTTCTACTCCGGTATCGTCTTGTCCGCATTGGGCATTCC
>NZ_JBQCTZ010000758.1:0-371 GCF_051963715.1 Neisseria sp. P0001.S005
TATGAGATGCTCTATGGCGTGATGAATGCCGCTTTGGAAGATACGATCAGCACATACAATCTGCCGGCTTGGCCGCAAGATGAAAAACGCAACCGCTTCCTGCTGCACGCAATGGATGCTTACACCGGTCTGACCGAATATCCCGCGCCAATGATGCTGCAACTGGATAGTTTTACCGAAGTGCGCTCTTCCGGCCTGCAGATGACCCGTTCGCCGGGCGCATTCCTGGTGTATTTGGGGTCGGTATTGCTGGTGTTGGGGACGGTGTTTATGTTCTATATTCGTGAAAAACGCGCTTGGCTGCTGTTTTCAGACGGCCGTATCCGTTTTGCCATGTCTTCCAGCCGCAACGAACGCGACTTGCAGAAAGA
>NZ_JBQCTZ010000759.1:0-371 GCF_051963715.1 Neisseria sp. P0001.S005
GGCGTGAAAAGCATCGTCATGATAGACGGCAAACCAGTATCCAAAGAGCAGGCCATCAAGCTGCTGCAAAACCAAAATCCGGAAGAGCCGCCGACTGTTGATCCGCAAGACATCCTCGAAAACAACGCCGCCAGCCAAGCCGTCGGCTTGACCGATGATGACGATAATTCAGACTACGAAGTCCTGCGCCCTGACCGCGAAACTCCGCGCAACGAACCGCCCGGCCTCAGTCAAAGCGAACTCGACAACGCGCGTGCACAAAACCGTCAGGCAGACGGCGAGATCAACGACCTCTGGGGCGGCATGGACAGCGATGTCAAACAACAAATCCTCGGCGAACAACGCGCCTGGATTCAAAGCAAAAAACTCAA
>NZ_JBQCTZ010000760.1:0-370 GCF_051963715.1 Neisseria sp. P0001.S005
TCAGCGTCATCAAAGGCTGATACGTCTGACATAGAAAAGCACTTGCCGCATTTACTTGCTGCAAGTGCTTTTGTTATGATAGGCACGTCAGGCCGTCTGAAAGGCCGTCATCTTCAGGAGTACCTATGTACAAAAAAACCGCTTCCGTATTGATTTTAAGCACGATTCTTCTTGCCGCATGCAGCAAAGAAGAGCCGAAAGCCGCGCTTGATTGCGCCCAACCGGCCACACTGCAAAACATCCGTACCACCATCGAAGACACCCTCAAACAACAAGCGCGCTCCTTTGCCCGCAATGACAACCGCCAATTCGTCGATGCCGACAAAATCATCGCCGCCGGCCTCGAATTAGAAACCCTGCTTGAAGACCC
>NZ_JBQCTZ010000761.1:0-370 GCF_051963715.1 Neisseria sp. P0001.S005
GCGCGGCGCAGTTCGGCGCGTTCTTTGGCTTCTTCGATTTGGCGCGCTTTGAAGTCTTCGCGGTTGTCGGAGGAGACGAGTTTGTCCTGTTGCGATTGCGCTTTTGCCATGGCTTTGGCAATCAAATCCATGGGGTTGAATGCGGCGCTTGGTGCGGCTGTTTGGGTTTGTGCCTGTGCGGCCTGTTTGGCTTTGACGGCGGCTTCGCGTTGCGCCAGTAGGGCTTTGCGTTCGGCATCATCGCGCTGTTTGCGCGCGGTATGGCGTTCAAAACGGCTTTGTGCGTGTTCGGAGGCGGCAAAGCGCGGTTCGGCAGAGGTGCTGAAACGGCGTGCGGACGGCAGGAAGGGCTGCGATACGGGAACCATGT
>NZ_JBQCTZ010000762.1:0-369 GCF_051963715.1 Neisseria sp. P0001.S005
GAAGGCGTGCTGAATGATGGCGACACCATCCTCATCAACCACGGCCAAACCACGCCGCGCGACGGCCTCTATGTTTTGCGCCTCAACGAAAACCTTTTGGTCAAACGCCTGCAACTGATACCCGGCGGCATCGTCAACGTCATTTCTGCCAACGAAGCCTACCCTACTTTTGAAATCGACTTGAAAAACCCGACCGACGACGTCGCCATCATCGGCCGTGTCGAATGGTTTGGCAGAAGTATCTAAATCTGACATACTGGTCTTGAAATTTCTGCCATGCCCTCCATGTAAACTGGCAGACCCTGTCTGCACAAACTTGCCTTGACTAACGGTTTGCGCGACAATAGTAAAAATATTCATATAAAAGGA
>NZ_JBQCTZ010000763.1:0-368 GCF_051963715.1 Neisseria sp. P0001.S005
TGGAAACAAAACTGCAACATCATAATTTGTATCGGGCATTTATGTTGCAGCAGTTTGGTAATTTGAGTAGTAATTTAATGTAAACTTGGTATAGAATAGCACGTTTATAGAATTATCGGTTTTAATCGGGAAAATTCCCCGGTATTTGAGTATAAAAAAGGCATTGACGCGGTACGCAATGCTGTAATCAGGAGCACTCCATGAAACGATTGACTTTATTGGCCTTGGTATTGGCTGCCGGTGCGGTTTCCGCTGCCCCTAAAGCAGATGCTGAAAAAGGCAAACAGGTAGCGACTACTATCTGTGCGGCGTGTCACGCAGCCGATGGTAACAGCGGTATCGCAACTTATCCTAAACTGGCAGGTCAG
>NZ_JBQCTZ010000764.1:0-368 GCF_051963715.1 Neisseria sp. P0001.S005
TATGATGAGCCGGACTTTGATCCTGAAGAATTGCAGTCTGAGTATTATCGCGGTCTGCACCGCTTTGACAGCCGTAAGGGTGAAGTAGATTCTTATAGAGCCCTGCATTCTTGGGTGCCGTTTATTGCTTCTGTCGGCGGCATGATGATTGCGGCAATGTTGATTTTCAAAGGTCTGAAAAATCTGCATTTGGGTATGAGCAACGTCAACAGCTTCCTGACCATTTTCATGATTGGCGCGGCTATTTGGATGGGTACGTTTGTATTTGCCAAAAGTTTGAAACGCAAAGATTTGGATAAATCGACTTTCCAAATGTTCTCATGGATGCAGGTATTTACCGCTTGCGGTTTTGCATTCAGCCATGGTGC
>NZ_JBQCTZ010000765.1:0-368 GCF_051963715.1 Neisseria sp. P0001.S005
ATTCCCCTCTTTTTGGCCAACGCGCGCCTCTCCGAAAAATCCCAACGCGGCTACCTCAAAATCCGCAAGCTGGTCGAACCTGCCATGCAGACCCTCTCCGGCTGCTTTGCCCAAACCGCCGCCGATGCCGAACGCCTGCACCTCATCGGCGCGTCCAACGTCCACGTCTGCGGCAACACCAAATACGACATCGCTCCCCCCGACGACTCGCGCCCGCTTGCCGTCGCCTTTAAAGAACGCATCGGCGCACGCCCCGTCGTCGTCTGCGCCAGCACGCGTGTATACAAAGGCACAGACGAAGCCGAGCTGCTCCTCAAAGCATGGCAGGGCTACCGCGGCAATGCCTTGCTGGTCATCGTACCGCGCCA
>NZ_JBQCTZ010000766.1:0-368 GCF_051963715.1 Neisseria sp. P0001.S005
GTACTGAAAGAAGTCCTGCCTAACAATAAAAAAATCGGCGTTCTCTCAGGTCCGAGCTTTGCCCAAGAACTTGCAGCACAACTGCCTTGCGCCGTCGTGTTTGCTTCCGAAAACAAAGACTGGGTGGAAGAAACCACTGCCCAACTGAACACCAATGTAATGCGCCTGTACGGTAGCACCGACGTCATCGGTGTCGCAGTGGGCGGTGCCGTTAAAAACGTCATGGCAATTGCCACCGGCCTTTCAGACGGCCTCGAATACGGCCTCAATGCACGTGCAGCCTTAGTAACCCGCGGCCTTGCCGAAATCACCCGCCTTGCCATCGCCATGGGCGCACAACCCAAAACCATGATGGGTTTGGCAGGCAT
>NZ_JBQCTZ010000767.1:0-368 GCF_051963715.1 Neisseria sp. P0001.S005
ACGTTTTTCAGTTTGTTGACAGTCTGCTAGAATACATCCAGTTACAGACAGCCTCCACACACAGGCCGTCTGAAAATGCAGAAATTCTGAAAGGTTTGTATGGATCAATTTTTTGAACAGCTTCACGGCTGGGTAAACGCCATCAACGATCCAATGTGGTCGGGGTTGGTATATATGCTTTTAGGCGCAGGCCTCTTTTTCACCGTTACCACCGGTTTTGTACAATTCCGCCTCTTCGGCCGCAGTATCAAAGAAATGCTGGGCGGTCGCAAACAAGGTGATGATCCGCACGGAATCACACCGTTCCAAGCATTCGTTACCGGCTTGGCCAGCCGCGTAGGCGTGGGCAACATCGCCGGCGTGGCGAT
>NZ_JBQCTZ010000768.1:0-368 GCF_051963715.1 Neisseria sp. P0001.S005
AAAGCCTACCGCGTGGCCGGTTTCCGCCAAGGCTGGATGGTGCTCAACGGTCCGAAACATCATGCCAAGGGCTATATCGAAGGTCTCGACATGCTCTCCTCCATGCGTCTGTGTGCCAATACGCCGATGCAACACGCCATTCAGACGGCATTGGGCGGCTATCAAAGCATCAACGAATTTATCCTGCCCGGCGGCCGCCTGTTGGAACAACGCAATAAGGCATGGGAGCTGATCAACCAAATCCCCGGTGTTTCCTGCGTCAAACCGATGGGCGCGATGTATATGTTCCCCAAAATCGATACCGAAATGTACGGCATTCATGACGACATGAAATTCGTCTACGATTTGCTCGTGCGTGAAAAAGTCTT
>NZ_JBQCTZ010000769.1:0-368 GCF_051963715.1 Neisseria sp. P0001.S005
GGATTCATGACTTGTCCGTTGTAGCGGACTTCAAGGTAAAGGCCGGTTTCGCCCGACGGCAAAGTGCCGCTGGTGCCGATCTTGCTGCCGGCATTGACGGCGTAGTTTTGGGCGATGTCGATTTCGTTCAGGCCGGAGTAAATGCTGACATAGCCGTCGCCGTGGTCGAGGACGACCACTTTGCCGTAGCCTTCAAGCTCGCCGGCAAAAGTAACCGTGCCTGAGGCAATGCTGCTGACCGGAGCAGGAACAGTATTGTAGAACACGCCTTTCCAAACTTCGCCATCGCCGCGGTCTTGACCGAACAGGCCTGCCAGTGTGCCGTTGACCGGTTTTTTCAGACGGCCTTGCATACGGCTGAAGCTGTT
>NZ_JBQCTZ010000770.1:0-368 GCF_051963715.1 Neisseria sp. P0001.S005
CTGATTTCTGCCTATCGTATCCAAGGCGTGGGTGCAGCCCAACTTGATCCGCTCAAACGTATTCCTCCTCAAAATATTGAAGCTCTCGATCCTAAATTCCACGGTCTGTCAGATGCCGATATGGCGCTTCAGTTCAATATGGGTGAGGGCGATTTTTCCGGTCAGAGCAAACTGCCTCTGTCCCAAATCATCAGTAACCTCAAACAAACCTACTGCGGCCATATCGCGGTAGAGTACATCTACATCCCAAATACCGAAGAGCGCCGCTGGGTTCGCAATTATTTTGAAAGCGTACTGTCTACGCCAAGCTACAACGTTGAACAAAAACGCCGTATCTTGAAAGAAATGACTGCTGCCGAAACTCTGGA
>NZ_JBQCTZ010000771.1:0-367 GCF_051963715.1 Neisseria sp. P0001.S005
TTGTTTTTGGATGTCTTCAGCTTCAGCTTTAGAAACACCTTCTTTCAGAGTTTTAGGTGCACCGTCAACGATGTCTTTAGCTTCTTTCAGACCCAGGCCAGTGATAGCGCGGACAACTTTAATCACGCCAACTTTTTGATCACCGGCAGAAGCCAATACTACGTCGAATTCAGTTTTTTCTTCAGCAGCAGCTGCACCAGCACCTGCAGGACCTGCAACTGCAACTGCAGCAGCAGAAACGCCAAATTTTTCTTCAAAAGCTTTAACCAGGTCGTTCAATTCCATTACGGTCAAAGAACCAACGGCTTCCAAAATGTCTTCTTTAGTAATAGCCATGCTATTTATACTCCAAATATTGTATTAAAAA
>NZ_JBQCTZ010000772.1:0-365 GCF_051963715.1 Neisseria sp. P0001.S005
TAGGCTGTGCGAGTTCAAATCTCGCTGTCGGCACCACATTAGAAAATCTAACCGCTTTTTAGCGGTTATTTTTTCGTCTTGAGAATCTGCCTTTCATTTATCTTTAGGCCGAGACAGGGAAATACAATGAAGCGTTTGGTTGTCGGCATCAGCGGTGCCAGCGGTTTTCAGTATGGCGTGAAAGCTTTGCAGCTTTTGCGTGAGCATCAGGTAGAAACGCATTTGGTGGTTTCGCAAGGGGCGGAGATGACCCGTGCTTTGGAAACGGATTACACCAAGGAAGACGTTTATGCTTTGGCGGATGTCGTGCATTCTGTCCGTAATGTCGGGGCAAGTATTGCCAGCGGATCGTTTTTGACGGATGG
>NZ_JBQCTZ010000773.1:0-365 GCF_051963715.1 Neisseria sp. P0001.S005
GCACCGGTGGCTTTTTTCACGCATGCGTGACGGCCGTGAGGAATCGCCACCCCCTGCCCCAAACCGGTCGAACCAAGTTTTTCACGGGCAAACAGGCAGTCGAACACGTTGGTATTCGGTAATTCTGCTTCATTCTCCAGCAGCTGTGCGGCCTCTTCAAACAGACGCTTTTTGCTGCTGACTTCCAAATCCAAAACGATATGGGACAAAGGTAAAATTTCGCCGATCAGGCTCATGTGTATCTCTTTTAAATGTCGCAAAACAATGGGATTGTACCGATTGTCGGTGCAAATCTCAATCCTGAAGGCGTAATTTACACTCGCCCTGCTAACATTTTCCATGTTGTTTTTGATATTTTTTAACGA
>NZ_JBQCTZ010000774.1:0-365 GCF_051963715.1 Neisseria sp. P0001.S005
CTGCCTGAACGAATTGTTGAAAGAAGATTTCGGCACTGTCGGCGTGGCAGTATTGCATGAAAAAATCAAAGCCAAAGCCGGTAAAATTCCTGAAGGCATCCCTTATTTCAGCGGCATTACCGTTGAAGACTGGTGGATCAACTATCCTTGGGACGCGCTGGACATCGACGAACACAACAAATTGGCCGCGCAAAACCAATAAATCTGGCACGACCGTCGCAACAAGCTTTTCATCTGATTTTCAATTCAATCTCCTGAAAATCAGATGAGTGTGCTTGTCCGATTATTTGAGGCCGTCTGAAACACACAAACCGGAGAACAACATGATTACACTGGCCGTAGATGCCATGGGCGGAGATGCAGGC
>NZ_JBQCTZ010000775.1:0-365 GCF_051963715.1 Neisseria sp. P0001.S005
ACGCAAATTGCCACTGCGCGCGGATGAAATATCCATCAGTGGCAATCCGAATTCGTAGTCTGCAAACAACACTGCATACAGGCCTTTTTTCCAACCTGCCTGCAAAACATCATCCAACAACGCCAGTTCGTTATGATGAAAAAGGCAGCTTTCCACATGATTTTGATAGAGTTTTGCACGACCGCTTAACGCATCGTCGAACAGGGCGAAATAAGGCATGATGTATTATACAAATAGGCTGATTATACGCTGTTTTTACAAAAATTATCAAACAAGCCGGAAAAAATCGCTTATGTGTAATTTTATGTAGGCTAATACAGCATAAAGAGGTAAAATCAAGTCATACCACACCATATCATTTAAAA
>NZ_JBQCTZ010000776.1:0-365 GCF_051963715.1 Neisseria sp. P0001.S005
TATTCCGTTGTGCGCGGTGCCGACCGCGTCGTGCCGGTAGACGTTTATGTGCCGGGTTGTCCGCCGACTGCGGAAGCCCTGATTTACGGCCTGATTCAGCTCCAACAAAAAATCAAGCGCACCTCCACCATCGCGCGTGACGAGTAAGGAGAGGACGATATGGCAAGCATTCAAAACTTATACGAGACCGTCGTCGGCGTGCTTGGCGATCAGGCAAGCAAAGTTATTTCAGCTTTGGGCGAGATTACCGTCGAGTGTCTGCCCGAACACTATATTTCAGTCATGACCGCATTGCGCGACCATGAAGAGTTGCATTTCGAGCTTCTGGTTGACTTGTGCGGTGTCGATTACAGCACTTACAAAAA
>NZ_JBQCTZ010000777.1:0-365 GCF_051963715.1 Neisseria sp. P0001.S005
CCTACAGGAGCAACGGCACAGTGGTAGATGTACAAACCAGCTTGCAGTGCTTTGAAGCTGAAGGTAGAAGTGTGGCCAGGAGCAGTAAAGGTAGCTTCTGCACCACCGCCTTGACCGGTAGCAGCGTGGAAGTCAACGTTATGAGGAACGGTAGAAGAAGGATTGTTAGAGAATTCTACTTCTACGGTATCGCCTTCGCGTACACGGATCATTTGGCCTGGAACGTCACCGTTGAATGTCCAGTAATGGTATTCAACACCATCTTCCATGGTCATGGTTTTTTCGATGGTTTCCATTTTAACGCGTACTTTAGCCGGATGATCGCGATCAGTTGGAGGTGGAACTTCCGGAGCGTGAGTTACGAT
>NZ_JBQCTZ010000778.1:0-365 GCF_051963715.1 Neisseria sp. P0001.S005
ACAACGGGACCAGGACGGCCGCTTGCGGCGATTTGGAAAGCTTTTTTGATGGTGTCTGCCAACTCAGCGATATTGGTCACCAAGAAATTGTGTTTGACACAAGGGCGGGTAATGCCGACTGTATCCACTTCTTGGAATGCGTCTGTCCCGATAAGGGAGTTGCCCACTTGGCCGCTGATGACTACCAACGGAATGGAGTCGCTGTAAGCAGTGGCGATGCCGGTCAGCGCATTGGTCGCGCCTGGGCCGGAAGTTACCAAGGCAACGCCGACTTTGCCGCTGACACGGGCATAGGCATCTGCCGCATGTACGGCTGCCTGCTCGTGGCGAACCAGGATGTGCTTGAATTTATTGAGTTGGAAAAG
>NZ_JBQCTZ010000779.1:0-362 GCF_051963715.1 Neisseria sp. P0001.S005
GTCAGGCCGCTGTCGACGTTGATAATCGGCAGGACGCGGCTGACATTGCGGCCGCTTTGACCGTTGAAACTGTTGAGGCTGTAATAAGTGGCATGTACGCCGACTTTAGGCCGGATGTAGCCCCATTGGTTGTGGAAATCCCATTTGACGCTCGGGTAGAGTACTACGCGGCTGCCGTCTTGCTTGGTGTCGTGGTCAAAGCGGGTGAATTGGCCTAATACGTTAAGCTGAGCCTTGCCGATATGGCTTTGCCAACGGCCGGTCAGACGGGGCATGATGGCATAAGGCTCGTCTTTATAACCGTCTTGGTTGGCCAGCGTTTGATATTTTTGTACGCGCAACGAGCCGTCGAAGCTGCCGCC
>NZ_JBQCTZ010000780.1:0-362 GCF_051963715.1 Neisseria sp. P0001.S005
ACGCCGAACGCCATTGCCAGCGGCATGATGGATGCCGTTTGCGGCGCGTTGATGATGATGCATGGCCGTCTGAAAGACAAAACGGGCGGGGACAAACCGGTCGATATTATTATCACGGGCGGCGGCGCGGGCAGAGTCGTGCAGGCGCTGCCGGAGTCATTCGTTCATGACAATCAAGTGAAAATCGTCGATAATCTCGTGATTCACGGGCTCTTGCATTGGATTGCCCATCGCAACGGACAATAAAAAGGAAAACGCATCATGAAATGGCTGTTTGCGGTCTTGGTCGCACTCAACATCATTGTTTTTGGCAGCATGGTTGCCTATCGGACACAACATAAAACCGCCAAACCCGAATCTGC
>NZ_JBQCTZ010000781.1:0-362 GCF_051963715.1 Neisseria sp. P0001.S005
ATGATGATGTGCATAGGCAGCAGTCCGAGCCAAAAATGGATTTTGCCGTCTTCCACAGCATTGCGCAGGAAGGTCAGTCCGTTTTGGTAAACCAAAAATAGACCGATGGCAATCAGGATATTGTAGGTATGGCCGCTACGCGGATTGAAATAGGAAAGCGGCACGGCAAGCAGGCACAGCAACAAAACGCTGACGGTCAAGGAAATACGCCACATCAATTCCGCCTGGTGTTGGGGATTGCTGCTGCCAATCAGTTGGGCAGTCGGAATGGTGCGGCGGTGTGAAACAGGGTCGATGAGTTTGGGCGTGGTGCTGATAATCAGGCTGAGGTGTTGGAAAGAAACGCGGTTGTAATCGGCTTT
>NZ_JBQCTZ010000782.1:0-362 GCF_051963715.1 Neisseria sp. P0001.S005
ACTGCCAAACGTGCTGAAGATGCCAAAGTAAACTTGGAAAAAGGCGAAGCGTTCTTGAAAGAAAACGCGACTAAAGAAGGCGTGAAAACCAGCGCTTCCGGTCTGCAATACAAAATCATCAAAGAAGGCGAAGGCAAAAAACCGACTAAAGACGACATCGTTACCGTTGAATACGAAGGCCGTCTGATTGATGGTACTGTATTTGACAGCAGCAAAAACAGCGGCGAACCTGTAAGCTTCCCTGTAAGCCAAGTAATTCCAGGTTGGACTGAAGGTATCCAACTCTTGAAAGAAGGCGGCGAAGCAACATTCTACATCCCTGCTAAATTGGCTTACCGCGAAGTGGGTGCCGGCGATAAAAT
>NZ_JBQCTZ010000783.1:0-361 GCF_051963715.1 Neisseria sp. P0001.S005
CGCGACATGCACGTCATCGCCATGACCGGCCGCGACGGCGGAAAAATCGCCGCCATGCTCAAAGATACCGACGTTTTGCTCAACGTCCCTTATCCGCGCACTGCCCGCATTCAGGAAAACCATATTTTGCTGATTCACGCCATGTGCGACTGCATCGACTCCGTCCTGCTTGAAGGCATGTAACCCTTTCTTTTCAGACGGCCCATCCCTTAAAGACCGTCTGAACACCCAACCGTCCATACCCAAGGAAAAAGGATATGAAGAATATCAAACGCTACGCCCTCCCCGTTCTGACTGCGACCCTCTTGAGCCTGAGTCTGAGCGGCTGCGTCGGCGCACTGATCGGCGGTGCAGCCGTCGG
>NZ_JBQCTZ010000784.1:0-361 GCF_051963715.1 Neisseria sp. P0001.S005
CGGCTGTGGTGGTCTTTAGGGTTGGCTTTGAAGTGAGGAGTCAGGTCGTTGATGCGGAAAGTCAACAGAGCGACTTGTACTTCAGAAGAGCCGGTATCGCCTTCTTTGCGTTGGAAATCTTTAACAATTTGTGCTTTTTGTTCTACGGTCAATGCCATGATGGATAACTCCGAAAATAAAAGAACCTTTTCAGGTTCGGACAAGTTTGCCAAGCCGAACGACCTAAGCAAACTCCTAAGTGCCTTTTTATAAAGACGGGTGGATTATGCCACAATTTGTCTTTGTGCGCCATATCTTTTCAGACGGCCAAAAAAAGCGGCGATACCTTTCAGTACCGCCAAAGCTGCTTTGGTGATAAAAA
>NZ_JBQCTZ010000785.1:0-361 GCF_051963715.1 Neisseria sp. P0001.S005
TGACCGCCGCCGTGGGCGCATTTGCCATCGAGCAAGGCTTGGTCGATAAATCCAAAATCCCTTCAGACGGCCTGTGTACCGTCAAAATCTGGCAGAAAAACATCGGAAAAACCATTATTGCCCATGTACCGATGCAAAACGGCGCAGTTTTGGAAACAGGCGATTTCGAGCTTGACGGCGTAACGTTTCCGGCTGCCGAAGTACAAATCGAATTTTTAGATCCGGCCGATGGCGAAGGCAGTATGTTCCCAACCGGCAATTTGGTCGATGAAATTGATGTGCCGAATATAGGCCGTCTGAAAGCCACGCTTATCAATGCCGGTATTCCAACCATTTTCCTGAATGCCGCAGATTTGGGCTA
>NZ_JBQCTZ010000786.1:0-361 GCF_051963715.1 Neisseria sp. P0001.S005
GAATCGGCGGCATTGTAACAAAAATGCCCAACCAATTATGTTGCCTTTTTGAAGAGATTTCGTAAATGTTTGGAAAACTTGAAGAAACAGCGGTTTTATCCGTAAAGCTACACAGGCCGTCTGAAAACAAGGGCAGGAATACCACCTTCTATACCGAACTCGGGCTAAAATAGGCGTTTTTATTCTCGGGTACGCATCGATGCAGGTTTGGATTCGGCGGTTTGCGCTGTTGCTTCTGCCTTTGGGTTTCTTAGCGGTCATGGTGGCCACGCCTTTGCTGTCACTGGCGTTTTACGACGGCGAAGGCGCTTGGGCGGAAGTGGTGGCTGATGACTATATGCGCCTGCGCTTGGGCTGGACG
>NZ_JBQCTZ010000787.1:0-361 GCF_051963715.1 Neisseria sp. P0001.S005
CTGACTGTTGTCAGCCCTGACATTGGTGGTGTTGTACGTGCACGTGCTGTTGCTAAATCTTTAAATGCTGATTTGGCTATTATCGACAAACGTCGTCCTAAAGCCAACGTGGCTGAAGTGATGAATATTATTGGTGATATTCAAGGACGTACTTGCCTGATCGTAGATGATATGATCGATACAGCAAACACCTTGTGCAAAGCGGCTGTAGCCCTGAAAGAGCGCGGTGCAGATCGTGTATTGGCATACGCCAGCCATGCAGTATTCTCCGGTGAAGCAGTGAATCGAATTGCTTCTTCCGAAATTGACCAAGTAGTTGTGACAGATACGATTCCGTTGTCTGAAGCAGCTAAAAAATGTG
>NZ_JBQCTZ010000788.1:0-360 GCF_051963715.1 Neisseria sp. P0001.S005
GGTTGCGTCAACGTCATCGCCGCCGGGAGCGGAAATCAGCACTTTTTTCGCGCCGCTTTCCAAGTGGATTTTGGCTTTCTCTTTGCTGGTGAACGCACCGGTACATTCCATTACCAGGTCAACGCCCAATTCGCCCCATGGCAATTCGGCTGGGTTGCGGGTAGAGAAGTAAGGGATTTTTTTACCGTCGATGATGAGGTGTTTCTCATCGTGGGAAACTTCAGAGTTGAAGCGGCCGTGAACAGTGTCGAATTTGGTCAGGTGAGCATTGGTCTCGATGCTGCCGCTGGCATTGATGGCAACGATGTCGAGTTGGTCTTGCAGTTTGTAGTCAAAAATAGCGCGCACTACTTGGCGGCC
>NZ_JBQCTZ010000789.1:0-360 GCF_051963715.1 Neisseria sp. P0001.S005
GTCTGTTTGATTAACCCAGATACGAAGGTTAAGTAACGTGAATATTAATGCAACCTTATTTGCGCAAATCCTAGTTTTCTTTGGCTTGGTTTGGTTTACGATGAAATTCGTATGGCCTCCGATTGCCAAAGCGTTGGATGAGCGTGCCGCAAAAATCGCCGAGGGCTTGGCTGCTGCCGAGCGCGGTAAGAGCGATTTTGAGCAGGCAGAGAAAAAAGTTGCAGAACTTATGGCCGAAGGGCGTAATCAGGTAACCGAAATGGTTGCCAACGCCGAAAAACGCGCTGCAAAAATTGTAGAAGAAGCCAAAGAGCAAGCTTCTCATGAAGCAGCACGCATTGCAGCCCAAGCAAAAGCTGA
>NZ_JBQCTZ010000790.1:0-360 GCF_051963715.1 Neisseria sp. P0001.S005
GGGTGGCGTATCGATTATCAGATGGTTACGCCGGAGTTGGCCGCCAAAGCCGTTTCCGCACATGTTTATAAAGACGAAAAATTCTCGGATCACGCCCCTTTAGTTGTGGAGTATGACTATGTTGCCGAATAAGGTTTTGGGTAAATATGATTGGAATATAAACGGCAAAACCGGCGTAGGCGCGGCGTGGGTCGTGGCGGCATTTGTGCTGCCTATGCTGGTGTGGGCAGTGTTTATGCTGGCGCGGATGTCCGGCTGGGTTGCGCCGACCAAGGCCAATCCGACTTGGGCGTTGGTATGGCTGCTGTTTTCCCTGCCTTGCCTGCTGATTGCGGCCAAATGCTTTGCTTGGAAGGGCTG
>NZ_JBQCTZ010000791.1:0-360 GCF_051963715.1 Neisseria sp. P0001.S005
GGGTGGCGTATCGATTATCAGATGGTTACGCCGGAGTTGGCCGCCAAAGCCGTTTCCGCACATGTTTATAAAGACGAGAAATTCTCGGATCACGCCCCTTTAGTTGTGGAGTATGACTATGTTGCCGAATAAGGTTTTTGGTAAATATGATTGGAATATAAACGGCAAAACCGGCGTAGGCGCGGCGTGGGTTGTGGCGGCATTTGTATTGCCTATGCTGGTGTGGGCGGTGTTTATGCTGGCGCGGATGTCCGGCTGGGTTGCGCCGACCAAGGCCAATCCAACTTGGGCGTTGGTATGGCTGCTGTTTTCCCTGCCTTGCCTGCTGATTGCGGCCAAATGCTTTGCTTGGAAGGGCTG
>NZ_JBQCTZ010000792.1:0-359 GCF_051963715.1 Neisseria sp. P0001.S005
CCGACTGCCGCCCGTTTTAATGCCGACCCTGCGCGTCACTACGAAGCATCAGGTTGCGCGGGCAAGCTGATGGTGTTTGCCGTACGCTTGGATACGTTCCCACAAGAAAAACAGACTGCCGTTTTCTATATCGGCACCAATGATATTAATGAGCTGACCGATATTCGTCGTGCTGCTTTGAGTGAGTTTAAAAACCTGCCTATTTCCGGTGAGTATATCCATCGTCATGCTTTTGATATTGCTGCCGTTTATGGTAAAGATACTTTTTATATCATTAAGACGTTCGGTACCCACCAACTTCCGAAACTGTTTGATCTGAAAGCCCGTGTGGATAGATTCAGCAAAAAGATAAGTTTCTT
>NZ_JBQCTZ010000793.1:0-359 GCF_051963715.1 Neisseria sp. P0001.S005
TATCACTGCAATCAGTGTAAACCACAAACTTTCGCTTAGCGGATACACTTCGCGATCGGATGACCAGATAATCCAAAAACCCAAAACAAACGCTTCAAGCATACCAATCCCTTAATAAAATAAGATATTGAGTGAGTTGTTTTTTATAATTATTTCAGACAGATTTTAAGTCTAAGGACTTTGCAAAATGCCGCTTTTGAAGGTATTTTCAGCTATGCGCCAACTCCTGCGCTGTTACCCCTTGCAAAGCTCTAATCTGCATAATTAAACGCACTGAGGTCAAGCCAAAGAATCGGCCAGTTTTTGTGCCTGTGCGAAATCAATACTTCCCTCATAAATTGCGCGGCCGGTAATCGCAC
>NZ_JBQCTZ010000794.1:0-359 GCF_051963715.1 Neisseria sp. P0001.S005
GACAAACCGGTAATCACGTCAGGCATCACCATAGGCGCGGAAATCATACCGGCAAACAGGGTGCTGCCGCGGAAGCGTTTAATCCGTGCCATAGCGTAGCCTGCCAATGTGCCGAGTGCCACGGCAGCAAGCGAGGAAACGATGGCGATACGCAATGACAGCCAGGCCGCTTCCAAGATGGTGTCGTTTTCCATCAATGCGCCATACCATTTGGTCGAGAAACCGCCCCAAACGGTAACCAGCTTGGATTCATTGAAAGAATAGATGACCAAAACCACCAGCGGAATATAGAGGAATGCCAGCGAGAGCAGGAGCATCAGTTTCAAGAACCAGGATAATTTGGTTTTCTGCATTATTTG
>NZ_JBQCTZ010000795.1:0-359 GCF_051963715.1 Neisseria sp. P0001.S005
TCCCAGCAACGCATCGAGGCGGTCGCGCAGGCGGTAAAAGCGCGTCAGGAAAAAGGTTTGCACACGCCTTGCTTGGCGGTGGTATTGGTTGGCGACGACCCTGCCAGCGCAGTTTATGTACGCAATAAAAAACTGGCCTGCCAAAAAAGCGGCATCGAATCGCGCTCTTACGAGCTGCCGTCTGAAACCACGCAAGACGATTTGCTGAAACTGGTGGACGAATTGAACGGCAACCCTGCCGTCGACGGTATTTTGGTGCAACTGCCGCTGCCGGCACACATCGACAGCCAAGCGGTTTTGGAACGTATCGAGCCGCATAAAGATGTGGACGGCTTCCACCCTTACAACGTCGGCCGCCT
>NZ_JBQCTZ010000796.1:0-359 GCF_051963715.1 Neisseria sp. P0001.S005
AACGATTGCCATTTTGTTTATTCCTTATCTGCAGCTGCAGCAGCGGCTTCCAAATCCAACTCTTGACCGGCAGCCAGGCTCACGTAAGCCTTTTTAACATCGCTGCGACGACCTAAAGTGCGACCAAAACGTTTAATTTTACCTTTAATGGTAACAGTAGTAACGTCTGCAACTTGAACACCGAACAGCAACTCAACTGCTGCTTTAATTTCAGGTTTAGTTGCATTTGCCAAAACTTTAAACGTCATTTGGTTACGTTTTTCAGCCAATACGTTGCTTTTTTCAGAAACGATAGGTGCCAAGATTACTTGAGTCAAACGTTGTTGATTCATACCCATTGCTCCTCTAATTGTGCAACT
>NZ_JBQCTZ010000797.1:0-358 GCF_051963715.1 Neisseria sp. P0001.S005
ACAGTAAAGGCCGTCTGAAATTTGAGTAAAGTTTCAGACGGCCTTTTGTTGTATTTGGTAACTATATGTCCAGGCTGTATAATTAGCGGATTAAATTCAATAATGACAATACAGGAACCGCCATGACAGAAACCATCGAACGCGACAGTATGCAATACGATGTCGTGATTGTCGGCGCAGGCCCGTCGGGTTTGTCCGCCGCCATCAAACTCAAGCAGCTTGCCGAAAAGAATGGACGCGAAATCAGCGTTTGTGTGGTGGAGAAAGGTTCGGAGGCCGGTGCGCACTCGCTTGCCGGTGCCATCATCGATCCGATTTCTTTGAATGAGCTGATTCCTGATTGGAAAGAAAAAGGCGC
>NZ_JBQCTZ010000798.1:0-358 GCF_051963715.1 Neisseria sp. P0001.S005
ACCACAATTGCAGGCGTATAACGGCGCAGCAAAATATCGCGGAATTTGGCAGGAATCGCCAACCGCCCTTTACTGTCCATACTCAATTCATGAGCACCGCCAAACACATCACACCCCAAATTCGATTAAAATAAAACTAGAGTGGGATTAAAAATCCCACCTTCCTAAAATATTTCGTTTTCACTCCTACGGAACACTTTTTAGGAAAAAGTAACCACTTTCACCCACTATGCCCCACTAACCGACACTATAAGAAATTTTGGCAATCAGGTCAAATCAACCCTTTATCTGAAATGAAACACTAAACACTTAAAATTCAATAGCTTATATATACAAAAATGCATGACAAATTAATATG
>NZ_JBQCTZ010000799.1:0-357 GCF_051963715.1 Neisseria sp. P0001.S005
TTGCGCATAATGCCGTCCAGCAACCGATGTTCTTTCAGATGTTGCCGGTTTTCCGCACTGTCATAGCCTTTATCGGCATAGACGGTCGTATCTTCGGCAATGCCCTCCAACAAAGGCAACAGGTGGTTGCACTCATGGGTATTGGCGGGAGTGACATGCAGTTTCTCAATATAGCCTTCCGCATCGGTACGGGTATGTTGTTTGTAACCGAGTTTGTAGAGGCCGTTTTTCTTTATCCAACGGGCATAGCTGTCTTTACTCGGTGTGGTTTGACCGCTGACTTGTCCTTCTTCATCGACTTCTATGGCCTGACGCTGTTTGCTGCCGGCGGTCTGAATAATGGTGGCGTCAATGACG
>NZ_JBQCTZ010000800.1:0-357 GCF_051963715.1 Neisseria sp. P0001.S005
AGTTTTTCTACTGCCAAACAATACGCCTGCTCGTTGACCATCATGGAAACGTAGTCCAAGCGGTCCATATAGGGCAGGGCTTGCAGATAGGTTTTGGTTTCAGCCAGTTTTTCAGTACCGCGGTGCAGGAGGCCGATATGCGGGTCGGCACGGACGATTTGTTCGCCGTCCAACTCCAAAATCATACGCAATACGCCGTGCGCCGCAGGGTGTTGCGGGCCGAAGTTGATGGTGTAGTTTCTTAATTTATTGGCCACCGTAGTTCTCCTCACGGACGATACGCGGCGTGATCTCGCGCGGCTCAATGGTAACAGGTTGGTAAATCACGCGTTTTTGCTCTTCGTCGTAACGCATTTC
>NZ_JBQCTZ010000801.1:0-357 GCF_051963715.1 Neisseria sp. P0001.S005
GCGTGTAGACTTGGCATTGCAAGAAAGTGCTCATTAATACTTAGTAGCAAAACGCCGCAGAAATGCGGCGTTTTTTTATTTTCTCAAGAAATACCAAAGCTGGCTCTTTTCACGCATACCTTAATCGCACACTCTTTCAACTATATTTACTACAATGCTTTTGCAAAAAACGCAGGCCGTCTGAAATCATTTATAATAGACCGACTATTCTGTAATGAAAACATCATTCCAACTGCTGTCCAAACTATTGCGGATGATGTTTCAACTATCGCCAGCAAAACATAATAAAGGTTACACATGAGCAATAGAGACCAACTATTCACACCACCTCCATTTGAAAACCACAGCCCATTGACT
>NZ_JBQCTZ010000802.1:0-356 GCF_051963715.1 Neisseria sp. P0001.S005
GTTTTACCCAATTGAGCTTTCGCCATGATGTTGACGGCTTTATCCAATTCCCAAACGCTGCCGTTGTGGAAGTATGGATAGGTACGTTCAACGTTTCTCAAGCCGGGAACACGGAAGAAGAATTCGTCTTCGGCTTTTTTGGTTACGTCCGCACGGCCTTTGTCGTGTTTAGGATCGTCAATGTGTTTCCAGTAAGGACCATCCACCAAACCGAATTTTTGGAACATGGCACCGCCCAAGTTGACGCCGCTGTGACAAGCGATACAGCCGTTGTCCATAAATGCGCGTACGCCTTTGCGTTCTTGTTCGCTCAGGGCAGATACGTTGCCTTTCAGGTAGTCGTCCCAACGGGTCGG
>NZ_JBQCTZ010000803.1:0-356 GCF_051963715.1 Neisseria sp. P0001.S005
TTGGTGTTGACCTCGTTGAGCGCGGTGGTCAGGGCTTTTTCAAAATTCAGCTTGGCACTGTCCATCTCCGCTTGTACGGTTTTGTCTTTCCATTTCATGGTCTGCCAATTAAGGAAAGGCAGATTGATGGTGGCCGAACCGCCCAACATAGGGATATTGAACGTGCTTTTTGCTTTGTCGGACGACGTACTCAAACTTGCGCCCAAAGTAATCGACGGATACCAACTGCGTTTTTGCGCGTTGACCGATTGTTGCGACGCTTGCAGGCGGTATTCGGCGGCGCGCAGGTCGGGGCGGTTGGCCAAAACGGTAATCGGTACGTCCAAGTTCACGCCTTTGACAGGCAACAGGCGGAA
>NZ_JBQCTZ010000804.1:0-356 GCF_051963715.1 Neisseria sp. P0001.S005
GCGACAAAGCGCGACATATGCGTGCCTTTTTGGTCGGCAGGCAGGAAAACCGTCATGGTCAGGCGGGCGACGGTGGATTGTTCGCCTTCTTTGCTTTTGAGGGAGATTGGAAAGCGCAGGTCTTTGATGCCGACCTGATTAATCGGCAGGTTGCGTAAATCGCGGCTGGATTGCACGTCTGCAATGGCGTTCATGCGTGGTATGTCCTTCATGATAGGATTGTTGAGATGCGTGTGGAGGGAATCGGCTCGTGTCGGCCGATTTGCAAATGCGAGATTATATCACTTGCTTTATCCGCCTGCATTGATTGTTTCTATTTTTCAGATAGTGATAAAATCTTCGATTATTCACATCTA
>NZ_JBQCTZ010000805.1:0-356 GCF_051963715.1 Neisseria sp. P0001.S005
TGTTCTTCTTTTAATGAGAAACCGGTTTCGGCCACGCCTGCACGCAATGCCGCCCATTCTTGGCTCAAGGTCTGCTCGTCTGCCGTACCGCATTCTGTGCAAACCAAAATAAACGCGCTGTGGTGCGCTTCGGCTTCTTCGTGGTCATGGCAATGGTCATTGCACTCGTGCTGCGCGTGGCTGCACAGAATATAGCCGTTGACCGCCGCCACTTTGTGCAAAACGCCCTGCTCCGCCCAAAAATCAAGGGCGCGGTAGGCCGTCGGCGGCGCAACCATGCCCTCGCTTTGCTGCTGCATCTGCGACAGAACGTTGTAGGCTTTAATCACGCCGCTTTGTTTCAAAACAATATCAAG
>NZ_JBQCTZ010000806.1:0-355 GCF_051963715.1 Neisseria sp. P0001.S005
GCCCATTTTTCGGTTTGTCCCAATTCGGACAAACACAAAGGACACCAACTTGCCCAAAATTTAATCAGGGTGGGTTTGTCTTTTTTCAGGAAAACACTGGCAGGGCGGTTGTCAGGGGTTTTCAATGAGGACAATGTCTGTGGTACGGTTGCGGCTTCGGTATCCATCATTTTGGATGAGCAGGCGCCAAGCGCAAGCAGGCAGCCGAACTTGGTGCAAAGTGAAAATAATGTGCGGGGATTCATCTCTATGTTTCCTGTATGGATGGTTTGTCTTGTTAGACGTTGGAAATGCCAAAACCTGACAACCTTGATTTTCAGACGACCTTGCCACGTAAAATACGCTACAATACTCC
>NZ_JBQCTZ010000807.1:0-355 GCF_051963715.1 Neisseria sp. P0001.S005
GCTGCAGGCCGCCATCAGCAACGGCCACACTTCGGCCGAATCATTAACATCCCTATTAGAACAATGGCGCCGCGAAGCGCACCATGCCATCGGGCAAAAGACCGTCTGAAAAGATTTACACTCGCATTTTTTGACAATCTTTAACTATTCCCCTAATATTTGCCAGTTATTTTTCACGGACACATCATTGTTTTCATTTCTTTCTGAAAACACCTTGCCTTGTCCGCGCATCAATACCATGACACTTGGCGGATAACGCCAAGCGTTGAAACACACTGCATCCGGAACAAAAACGGATGCTCGGAAAAACATTTCTAGGAGGTGAAACAACATGGAATGGGAATTCAACAGTTAT
>NZ_JBQCTZ010000808.1:0-354 GCF_051963715.1 Neisseria sp. P0001.S005
ATGTTCTCCATGCCTTGGTACTGGCACTTGGTGGTCGGCGGCTTCGCCATCGGTATGCTGTTTATGGCGACCGACCCTGTTTCCGCTTCCTTTACCAATGTCGGCAAATGGTGGTACGGCGCACTTATCGGCGTAATGTGCGTGTTAATCCGCGTGGTCAACCCTGCTTACCCCGAAGGCATGATGTTGGCGATTTTGTTTGCCAACCTGTTTGCCCCGATTTTCGACTATTTCGTCGCACAAGCGAACATCAAACGCAGAAAGGCGCGCAGCAATGGCTAAGAAATTCGATAAAGACAGCTTCAGCGGCACGCTGATTGTGGTATTGGTTGTCAGCCTGATTTGTTCCATCAT
>NZ_JBQCTZ010000809.1:0-353 GCF_051963715.1 Neisseria sp. P0001.S005
CCCTTGCCCTACTCCTGCCCTTAAGCGTCCAAGCCGCCACCGACATCCAACGCTGGCGCAACCGCGACGGCACCCAAATCCTCCTTGTCGAACGCCACGAAAACCCCATCATCGACCTTGAAGTCAGCTTCAAGGGCGCAGGCAGCGTCGCCAATCCGGACGGCAAAAGCCAAGTTGCCGAATTTACCGCCGCCCTCCTGACCGACGGTACCCAAGAGCTGGACGAAGAAGCCTTCAATGCCGAAGCCGACAACATCGGTGCGCACATCAGCAGCGACAGCAATGCCGAAAGCGCATCCGCAGGCTTCCGCAGCCTCAGCAAAGCCGACATCCGCGACAAAGCCGCCAACTTG
>NZ_JBQCTZ010000810.1:0-353 GCF_051963715.1 Neisseria sp. P0001.S005
CATGGTAAAACCACTCTGACTGCTGCTTTGACTACTATTTTGGCTAAAAAATTCGGTGGTGCTGCAAAAGCTTACGACCAAATCGACAACGCTCCTGAAGAAAAAGCTCGTGGTATTACCATTAATACCTCACACGTAGAATACGAAACTGAAACCCGTCACTACGCGCACGTAGACTGCCCGGGCCACGCCGACTACGTTAAAAACATGATTACCGGTGCTGCACAAATGGACGGCGCGATCTTGGTATGTTCCGCAGCTGACGGTCCTATGCCTCAAACTCGCGAACACATCCTGTTGGCTCGCCAAGTAGGTGTACCTTACATCATCGTATTCATGAACAAATGCGACAT
>NZ_JBQCTZ010000811.1:0-353 GCF_051963715.1 Neisseria sp. P0001.S005
GTAGCGTAGCCGCGTTGCCAATCGCATTGGATATTGTGTTTTTGAATGCGCGAGTCAACCAGTTCAACGGCTTGCAGAGATTGCTGCCAGAACCATTGTGCCTGTTCCAAGCCGACTTGTTTTTCGATTTCTTCCATGCCGCAGGCAAAGTCGCTGATGACTTGTCCGCCGCTGCGGCCTGATGCGCCGAAACCGATACGGGCGGCTTCAAGCACAATGACGTCATGGCCGTTTTCGGCAAGCGGTAGGGCGGTGCATAAACCGGACAGGCCGCCGCCGATAACGCAGGTTTCAGTTTTCAGACGGCCTTCAAGCGTCGGATAAGACGGATGGGGATTGGCCGTGCTGACATA
>NZ_JBQCTZ010000812.1:0-353 GCF_051963715.1 Neisseria sp. P0001.S005
GCCGTATCGGCAGGCAATACCGGCGCACTGATGGCGACCGCCCGATTCGTCCTCAAAACCATTCCCGGCATTGAGCGCCCTGCCATCGCCAAATTCCTGCCTTCCGACAGCGAACACGTTACCCTGGTTTTGGATTTGGGTGCCAACGTCGACTGTACGCCCGAACAACTGGTTCAATTTGCCATCATCGGCAGCGAGCTGGTACACGCGCTATACCCTGAAAAAGGCAGCCCGCGCGTTGCCCTTTTGAACGTCGGTACAGAAGACATCAAGGGCACGGATGCCGTCAAACAAACCTTTAAACTGTTGAGCAGCAGCAAACTCAACTTCATCGGCAATATCGAAAGCAACAG
>NZ_JBQCTZ010000813.1:0-353 GCF_051963715.1 Neisseria sp. P0001.S005
TAAACGTCTTGTACGTCGTCCAAATCTTCCAATGCGTCAATCAGTTTTTGCATCTTAACCGCATCTTCGCCGCTCAACTCGGTTTCGTTTTGGGCGCGCATGGTAACGTCGCCGTCAACAGATTTGTAACCTGCGGCTTCCAATGCCGCTTTCACGCCCGCCCAGTCATTCGGCGCGGTAACCACCTCGATGGAACCGTCGTCGTTGGTGATGACATCTTCCGCTCCGGCTTCCAAAGCCGCTTCCATCAGCGCATCTTCGTCAACGCCCGGTTCGAACACCAAATAGCCTTGATGAACGAAGTTGAACGCTACGCAACCGTCGGTACCCAAGTTACCGCCGTTTTTAGTGAA
>NZ_JBQCTZ010000814.1:0-352 GCF_051963715.1 Neisseria sp. P0001.S005
TTGCCTGAGGACAGCGCGGCATCCAATGCGGCTTGTCCGCTTTGTGCGTCGGAAAATTTGCGGACGGATAATTTCAGCCCCAATGCTTTGCAGGTGTTTTTGATGATGCTGCGCGGCGCGGTACGGTAGGAAACCAGCGGCATGCCGTTTAATTTGATCAGCGGCATCCAGACAAATGTCAGTGCGTGGGCAATGCCGAAAATCATGGCTTCGTCTAAATTGTGGCCATGGTATTTGAGTAGGGTGGACATCACACCGCTTTCGCAATGGGCGGTATGCTGGTGTGGAAATTCTTGTGTGGTCATAAAGTTATTGGTTTTCGTGCAATGTTTTCAGACGGCCTGATGCGGTC
>NZ_JBQCTZ010000815.1:0-352 GCF_051963715.1 Neisseria sp. P0001.S005
ACATTCATGATGTCGAGATTGACTTGTTCGATACTCACGGGGCGTCCTTTTATTGTTGTGTTTCTTGGGGCAATCGGGCAATGAGGCTGCGGATTTGGTCTGCACTTTGGGCCAGCGCGTTGCGGTAGTTTTCTTTTTCGGCAGTCAGGTTGTCAATTTTGCTTTGCAGGTCTTCTTTGAGTTTGCCGACTTGAACCAGCAAGGCTTCGCTGAGTTCGTCAATGGCCGCGTCGTGTTGGCGTTTTTGTTGCTCTTGCTCGAGTTTGAGTCTGTCGATTTCTTCGTTGAGACGGCGGTTTTCTGAAACCAGCGTTTCAAATTTTTGGACAAGTTGGTAAACGTTGATTTCCAG
>NZ_JBQCTZ010000816.1:0-351 GCF_051963715.1 Neisseria sp. P0001.S005
GCGGAAATCATTCATGTCTTTTCCTTTCAGACGGCCTTAAGCTTTAAACGCAACACGTACTCTGTCCAAATCTTCCTGCGTATCCACACCGGCAGCAGGCGCTTCTTGGGTGATTTCAACAGCAATCGGATAACCGTGCCACAGGACGCGCAACTGTTCCAGCGATTCGATGGTTTCCAAAGGAGAAACATCCATTTCGGAATAGCGTTGCAGGAAGCCTGCACGATAGGCATAAATGCCGATGTGGCGCAAAACGGCTGTTTCGGAAGGCAATTCGCGTTTTTCGGCACGCATCACATCGCGCGGATAAGGAATCGGGGCGCGGCTGAAATAGATGGCGTTGCGGTTTTT
>NZ_JBQCTZ010000817.1:0-351 GCF_051963715.1 Neisseria sp. P0001.S005
AAGATAAAGCGTGTACGGATATCGCTGTGATTTTGTGTCATGTCAGTCTCTGAAAATAAATCAATGAATGCCGCTTATATGGTTGCAGCGGCGGATAAATCAAGCGAAACCGTGTTTGATGTTTTTCTAGTTTGTTTGGAAACAAGGGTTTAACGCAAAATAACAGCAGTTTTTTTGCCAAAAAGACAGTTTTTGAATACAATCAAGCAGATAACAAGAGAATGATACGGGATAACATCTCAGAAACCGGCAATGTGCCTGCAATCGGCAGGGAATGCCTTCTGAAACGGAAGTTTTTATAATGAATTTTTTACTCCGGCTCGCAGCAGTTTGGACTTCGGTCGCCATGCT
>NZ_JBQCTZ010000818.1:0-350 GCF_051963715.1 Neisseria sp. P0001.S005
AAACAAAAAAGTTACAAACTGCCGCCTATTTCTGTCAAACAGCCAACCATGCTGACACTGGTTCAAAGACAGATACGTAGCCTCTTGATAAATCCGGCTTGGGCTTCATATATAGACCTGCCCGATTATCTGGCTTTAAGCGGCGACTTTGCCTGCCTTGCCAATTTGGCCGAAACCATCAAGAATCACAATACGACTCCTGCAACTGCACAAGTGCTTGAATATATGCGCGGTTCGCCCTATGAGGAAACCGTCAATCAAATCTTTTTATCGACCCTTCATTCTGAAGAAATGGAAGGGGATAACGAAGAAGATTGCGAAAGTTTCCAAATCGGCATGAAAAAGTTGTT
>NZ_JBQCTZ010000819.1:0-350 GCF_051963715.1 Neisseria sp. P0001.S005
CCGTGCAAAGCGCGTTTGTCGGCCGCCAATGCAGCTTCGTGAACCACTTCGGACAAGGTTGGGTGGGCATGGATAATACGGGCGATGTCTTCGCTGCTGGCGAAGAATTCGAGCGCAGTCACGCCTTCGGTAACCAATTCGCTGACAACCGGGCCGATCATGTGTACGCCCAAGATACGGTCGGTTTTGGCATCTGCCAATACTTTAACCGTACCTTTGGCTTTGCCCATTGCCAATGCGCGACCGTTTGCACCAAAACCTGAAGTACCTTTTTTGTACTCCACGCCTTCGGCTTTGAGCTGCTCTTCGGTTTTACCCACCCAAGCGATTTCAGGGTCGGTGTAAATAAC
>NZ_JBQCTZ010000820.1:0-350 GCF_051963715.1 Neisseria sp. P0001.S005
CCAGTACTACCACATCTGCTTGAATCTTTTTCATATTTTATCCTTACTGTCTATATCCAAACCGATATTGCCATCAGGTTATCCGTTTTCAGACGGCCTAAACTTCATAAACTATCAAAATCTAAAAATTAATAGCCAATACCTAAATATCGATTTAAAACAATAATCTCAAATTCTACTTGTAAATATAGAGTTATTCAGAACGCCGATTTGCAAACGTCGTTTGAATAACTCTATATTTGGGTCTTTCAGACGGCCTTTTCAAGCCGTCTTAAGCATACAGGCAATTAGTTTTTAGCCAAGTAAGCTTCCAAGTCTTCGCTGCCGCCGATGTATTTGCCGCCGATGAA
>NZ_JBQCTZ010000821.1:0-350 GCF_051963715.1 Neisseria sp. P0001.S005
ACTGCCTACCAGCAACAACTAGCCGACAAAAAGCAATATCTTCAGCAACTTTTCCAAGGACTGGATTTTCCTGAAATTGAAGTCTTTGAATCTCCGGAACAGCATTACAGGATGCGCGCCGAGTTCCGTATCTGGCATGAGGGCGGCGAAATGTTTTACGCCATGTTTGAGCGCGGACAAAAGGCAAGCGGGGCAAGCCTGATCCGTTGCGACCAATTTCCTGCCGCATCCGAATCCATCAATGCCTTGATGCCGAAACTGATTGAAGCCGCATCCAATCATCCCGAGCTGAAAAACCGCTGGTACGCCGTCGAATTTTTGTCCACTTTAAGCGGCGAAATGCTGGTTAC
>NZ_JBQCTZ010000822.1:0-349 GCF_051963715.1 Neisseria sp. P0001.S005
CGCTGACCGGAATCTTTAACCCAGCTTTGTACTTTCAACAATTCGATTTGCAGCTTCTGTTTTTCTTTTTCGTAAACAGAGCGGCGCATACGTTGTTTGTACGGGTAGTTGGCAGGAAGCGGTGCGCTGCTGGAATCTTCGTCAGTGCCGCGTCCTTCGTGTTCCAAAACAGCCTTTTCGAATACTTGCAGCTGGTCTTGTTTCTCGCCCAGTTCAACATTCTCGAACGGTTCTAATTGGTGGTCTGCCATAAAGTCTCCTTATCGATTAAGTTTTAAATGATATGGTGTGGTATGACTTGATTTTACCTCTTTATGCTGTATTAGCCTACATAAAATTACACATAAGC
>NZ_JBQCTZ010000823.1:0-348 GCF_051963715.1 Neisseria sp. P0001.S005
CAGCATGTGTTTGACCGTCCACATGAAATCTACGCCTTTCAGGAATCCTAAGAACAGAGGAGGATCGCCTAAAGGAGTCAGACCGCCGCCGATATTCGCCACTAAGAAAATGAAGAAAATCACGATGTGAACGCGGTAGTGGCGTTTATGGTTGGCTTTCAAAAGCGGACGAATCATCAACATCGCTGCGCCTGTCGTCCCCATGATGGACGACAAAGCCGTGCCGACTGCCAACAGGGTTGTGTTCAATTTAGGCGAACCATGCAAATCGCCGCTGACAAAAATACCGCCTGAAATGGTATAGAGCGCCAAAAGCAGCAGGATAAAGGGGATATATTCTTCAACCAA
>NZ_JBQCTZ010000824.1:0-348 GCF_051963715.1 Neisseria sp. P0001.S005
TCAGTACCTTAAAACAGGAGCTGTAATCTTATGGCAGAGTTCGCAACGATTGCCAGACCTTATGCGAAAGCATTGTTCAGTCTGGCTCAGGAAAAAAACCAAATCGAGTCTTGGTTGGGCGAACTGAAAGAACTCGCAGCGGTTGTTCAGGATGAGAAAGTCATTGCCCTCATCGAGCAGCCGGAAACGGGAGCTTCCGAAAAGGCAGAAACGCTCAAAGGTCTTGTCGGTATCAAAAATGTCGAATTGGCAAATTTTATTACCGTTTTGTCCGAGCAAAAGCGTTTGCTGGTATTGCCGGAAATTTATGCCCAATATCAAGATTTGACCTTGATACACAACAATACG
>NZ_JBQCTZ010000825.1:0-347 GCF_051963715.1 Neisseria sp. P0001.S005
TTGCGGCCGGTATTGCCGATTTCGTCCACACGCAGGAAGAGGGCGCGGATGCGGTCGCCGCTGCGGAAGTTTTCGCGTGGAATCATTTCTTCGCGCGGAATCAGGGCGTCAAGTTTGCCCGCGACGACTTCAACGATGATGCCGTGGCGCTCGACACGTTTTACCGTACCGGAAACGATGTCTTCTTTAGAGGCGAGGAACTCGTTCAGGTTTTGTTCGCGCTCCGCATCACGGATGCGTTGCAGGATGATTTGTTTGGCAGTTTGCGCGGCTTGGCGGCCGAAGCCTTCGTTTGGCAGCTGCTCTTCGTAGTATTCGCCGATTTGGATGGTTGTGCCGGGAATTTC
>NZ_JBQCTZ010000826.1:0-346 GCF_051963715.1 Neisseria sp. P0001.S005
CGCACGCTGTTGCGGTCGTCAAAGGTGTTGCGGCCGCCGACGCTGCGGATGTCCACCCATTCGTCTTGTTTGCTGCGGAAGTAGTGCAGTCCGGCAAGACCTTTCAGACGGCCTTTGTTTGAAAAATGCAATACCGGCTCCCATTGCAGTTCACGGCCTTTGAGTTCGGCAGGCACGCCTTGCGGGCTGACGGTTATCGGCAGGTGCAGCCGCTCGTTGTGGTAGCGGCCGTAAACCAGTTTGTTTTCCAGTTTCAGATAGTCGTTAAGCTGCCACGATACGTCCCAGATGCCCGATGTCGAGCCGGTTACGAACACGGGCTTTTCTTTTAAAAAACGGCGGCTGG
>NZ_JBQCTZ010000827.1:0-346 GCF_051963715.1 Neisseria sp. P0001.S005
CCGGCGCACACTGTAACCACATCGACCACGTTACCTCGCAATTCCCTTACGCGCTGACCGTAGCCGCGTCTGCCGCCACAGGCTACCTCGCACTGGGCATGACCGGCTCTGCACCTTTAGGTTTTGTGGTAACCGGCATCGTAATGGTTGTGTTGATTCTGATCTTAAAAGACAAGAAAAAAGCAACTGCCTAATTCAAAACTAATATTCAGACGGCCTGAGATACTCCTACATTCTCAGGCCGTCTAAACATAACAATTATCCAATAGATACATTATTCAGGACAAAACAATGAATACGCCTCATCTTCCACGCGGCCCAGTCATGGCCGATGTTGCCGCCTATC
>NZ_JBQCTZ010000828.1:0-345 GCF_051963715.1 Neisseria sp. P0001.S005
GTCATGCCGGAGCATATGGTGTTGCGGCTGTCTGCATCTTTTTTAATTCTTCTTCCATGAGAACCCTATGATGAAAAGCAACCGTCTCGCCTATGCCGTTTTGGCAGCCCTACTATCTATCCAAACCCTACCGGCTTCTGCAGCCAAAGCTGATGCCGCTTCTGCCGTCGAGGCATCCGAACAAGAGACGCAACAAGCCTCAGACTCTATCGCAAACTACGTTGACGACCAAATCGTCCAAGGCCCGGCAACCGTTGATTTGGGCAATCAGGCCAAACTGAAACTGCCTGCAAAAATGGTCTTTGTGAAAAAAAATCGCGCCAACGCCATGATGAGGGAAGCAGG
>NZ_JBQCTZ010000829.1:0-344 GCF_051963715.1 Neisseria sp. P0001.S005
GCATTCGTTACCGGCTTGGCCAGCCGCGTAGGCGTGGGCAACATCGCCGGCGTGGCGATTGCCATCAAACTCGGCGGACCGGGCGCGGTGTTCTGGATGTGGGTAACCGCCTTAATCGGCATGAGTTCGGCGTTTGTCGAATCTTCACTGGCTCAACTCTTTAAAATCCGGGACTACGACAACCACCACTTCCGCGGCGGCCCTGCCTACTACATCACTCAAGGCCTGGGACAAAAATGGCTGGGCGTTTTATTCGCCCTGAGTCTAATTTTCTGTTTCGGCTTTGTATTTGAAGCCGTACAGACCAATACCATCGCCGATACCACCAAAGCGGCATGGGGCTG
>NZ_JBQCTZ010000830.1:0-344 GCF_051963715.1 Neisseria sp. P0001.S005
CCTTTAGCAGCAGCAGGTTTGGCTTTAACGATAGCATCCAGCAACGCATTGAAGTTTTCTTTCAAGTCAGCTTCAGCGAAAGAAGCACGACCGATAGTTGCGTGAACGATACCGGCTTTATCTGTACGGTATTGTACTTGACCTGCTTTTGCATTTTTAACTGCTTCAGCAACGTTAGGAGTAACAGTACCTACTTTAGGGTTTGGCATCAAGCCACGAGGACCCAAGATGGTACCCAATTGACCAACGATACGCATTGCATCAGGAGAAGCAATAACAACGTCAAAGTTCAGGTTACCAGCTTTGATTTCAGCAGCCAGATCTTCAAAACCGACAATATCTGC
>NZ_JBQCTZ010000831.1:0-344 GCF_051963715.1 Neisseria sp. P0001.S005
GAAGCGTCTTTTTTCGCTACGGCATCCACCAAAGTACGCGCTTCGGTATTGTTGAGGGCTTTTTCGTCGTAATTGACTACGGTAATCGGGGCGGTAAAGGCATTGGCTTTACCCAATACACCCAAATTCACACGGTCGCGCATATCGCCGTCGCTGGCAATAGAATAGGAGCGCGCGGCCTTCACGCGTTTGGCATTGGCTTGAACTTTGACTTCCTGCACTTCCGCATATGCTTCGGGAGCAGAAGTGGCTTCATCGGCGGCGTAGGCGAATGCGCTTGCAACCACAAGCGGCATCAGGGCTAATTTGCTGTTCATAAAATACCTTCTGGTTTGAAATATTAA
>NZ_JBQCTZ010000832.1:0-344 GCF_051963715.1 Neisseria sp. P0001.S005
AGTAAGCTTGTGGCAGACCGGCAGTAGCCAGAGCTTGAGCCACACCTGCGCGGGCGTTGTTGTCAACCTTGTTCACATTGCTGTTCACATCGCCGAATTTTTGGTTCAGCTGGTCAACGTTAACCGCATCAGTACCTTTCTTACCTGGAGCAACATTTTGGATAGTAGTGTTGCCGGCATCGATACCACCTTGGTTGATGGTTACAGGACCTGCTTTCAGTTCGTTAGTAGTAACACTGTTAACGGTCAGATCAGGGTTCATGCTGACTTTCAGCGCATCGCCGTCTTTCTTAACGAAGATGTTTTGAACTTCTTTCTCTGAAGTCTTACCGGTTGCTTTGTCG
>NZ_JBQCTZ010000833.1:0-343 GCF_051963715.1 Neisseria sp. P0001.S005
CATTGATATCCGTATGCAGCAGGAAGCAGACAGCATTTTAGGCGACCGCCGTGGCTCATTGGTAGCCATCAATCCTCAAGACGGTACTGTTTTGGCTTTTGTTTCCAAGCCTTCCTTCGATCCCAACCTATTTATTTACGGCATCTACAGTGATACTTTGAAAATGCTGAATGACGATTGGAAAAAGCCTTTGATCAACCGCGTTACCCAAGGCCTTTTCCCGCCGTGTTCTTCATTCAAACCCTTTATGGGCATGGCCTTATTGGAAAGCGGCAAATTCACTCAAAACACCATCATCCCCGCCCCCTGCGCATGGAGCTTACACGTCAGCCGCCATATTTTC
>NZ_JBQCTZ010000834.1:0-342 GCF_051963715.1 Neisseria sp. P0001.S005
GGCGGCGCGTGCGTCAAAATAGCTTTACCGGAAATGGCAGAAACTTATGCGAAGCAGTGATATTTTGATTGTAGATGATGAAGTAGGCATCCGCGACCTGCTCTCCGAGATCCTTCAAGACGAAGGCTATACCGTCACTTTGGCCGAAAATGCCGAAGAAGCGCGCCAATTGCGTTATCAAACGCGTCCGGCCATGGTGTTGCTGGATATTTGGATGCCCGATTGCGACGGCATCACTTTGTTGAAAGAGTGGGCGAAAAACGGCCAACTCAATATGCCTGTGGTGATGATGAGCGGCCATGCCAGCATTGACACTGCGGTTGAAGCCACCAAAATCGGCGC
>NZ_JBQCTZ010000835.1:0-342 GCF_051963715.1 Neisseria sp. P0001.S005
TATGTTTTTTATATGGTTTGGACGATTTGAGTGTATTTTACCTTAGTTTTTATAAAATTGTAAGAAAAAAATTACTTCATCTAAGAAAAAGTATTGCATATTCTATTTTTTCTTAGTATTATTCGTTTTGTCTTAGATAAGTCGATATTTCTAATTTTCTATTCGATTTTTCTTAGTTTAATTTTATTTGGTTTAGTTTTCCTGATTTAAACCTGCTATATGATTATGATGAGAGGTGTGAAATGACTCGTTCGCGTAAAAATATTTTTTGGGTGCTGCTGGCGTTGGTACTGGGTTTTTTTGCTCTGCCTTTCGGATCTTCGGAGGCGCATGAGGCGGACG
>NZ_JBQCTZ010000836.1:0-342 GCF_051963715.1 Neisseria sp. P0001.S005
CAGATACTTGTCCTTTAGCGTCAATTACTTTCAATTCCATTACGCACCTACTTTCACGCTAGGACGAACCACGACGTCGCTGTTAACCGAACCCGGAACAGCACCTTTAACCAACAAGAGTTGGCGTTCAACATCAACACGTACAACTTCCAATTTTTGAACAGTTGCTTTAGTGTTACCGTATTGACCTGCCATGCGTTTACCAGGGAACACGCGACCAGGGTCTTGTGCCATACCGATAGAACCAGGAACACGGTGAGAACGAGAGTTACCGTGGGAAGTACGTTGAGCACCGAAGTTATGACGTTTGATCGTACCAGAGAAACCTTTACCTTTAGAGGT
>NZ_JBQCTZ010000837.1:0-341 GCF_051963715.1 Neisseria sp. P0001.S005
ATAAAAATGCGGCAGGTTTTAAAAACCTGCCGCGGTATGGGGACATACAGCTCGGACGGTAAGCCGGGTTCTGTCGCGGACAGTCATTCCTCTAGGCACATCATTGCTGGTGTGCTCAAGCAACCTACCCGAACGCTCGGCGAGCAGCGTCATCGCGTTCTGTTTGGTCTTGCTCCGAATGGGGTTTAGCCTGCTGCGCTTTGTTACCAAATGCACGGTGCGCTCTTACCGCACCTTTTCACCCTTACCTGTTTTGCCCGAAGGCAATCATCGGCGGTATTGCTTTCTGTTCCACTTTCCGTCGCGTTGCCGCGCCCGGCCGTTAGCCGGCATTCTGCTCT
>NZ_JBQCTZ010000838.1:0-341 GCF_051963715.1 Neisseria sp. P0001.S005
ATATTCGGTCGTCTTAAAATAGGTACCGTAAACGGTTTTCTCAAAAAAAAGCACCCTGATTCGTTTGGAATCTAGGTGCTTTCTTTTTCATAAGTGCCTTACACTTTAGCAGCGGCAGCAACTTCGGCTGCGTAGTCAACAACGGCTTTCTCGATACCGTCGCCTACTTTGTAGCGTACGAAGCTAACCACTTCAGTGCCGTTTTCTTTAGCGAATTGGGCAACAGTTTGGTCAGGGTTCATCACGAATGCTTGGCCGTTCAGAGTGATTTCAGCCAAGAATTTGCGGATACGGCCTTCAACCATTTTAGCGGCGATGTCGGCAGGTTTGCCGGAAGCGAT
>NZ_JBQCTZ010000839.1:0-341 GCF_051963715.1 Neisseria sp. P0001.S005
AAGTCGTTACCTTCACGGGTACGTTCACCCACACCTGCGAACACGGACAGACCGCTGTGCGCTTTGGCGATGTTGTTGATCAATTCCATCATGTTCACGGTTTTGCCCACACCGGCACCACCGAACAGACCTACTTTACCGCCCTTAGCAAACGGACACAGCAAGTCGATCACTTTAATACCGGTTTCCAACAATTCGGTAGTTGAAGACAACTCGTCGAATTTTGGAGCAGTTTGGTGAATGGCACGGCTCTTGTCGGTATCAATCGGACCTGCTTCATCAACAGGCGTACCCAATACGTCGACAATACGACCCAATGTACCTTTACCTACCGGCACAGT
>NZ_JBQCTZ010000840.1:0-341 GCF_051963715.1 Neisseria sp. P0001.S005
ACAGCCCATTGACCAACTGCTGCAACGGCAGGCCTTAAGCGGCCAGTGCGTAAGTTTCGTCGTTTGCGACTATTTAAGTTCAGTGTTTTACGGGAAACCTGAGACCCCGGTATGCCCGCATCTGCTTTGCAACCCCCGTCGAAACCAAGATCGCCCCCAGATAGGAATAGTCGATTATACGCATGTCAGCAGGCTTTGCCAAGTTGCTGTTTGATTAAAAAGGCCGTTTGAACAGCGGTTTGCTTTTTCAGACGGCCTCTTTGTTTAGGTTTATTGATGGTAGTTTTGCAAGAAGCGTTTGAGTTTGTCCATGGCTTCTTCGATTTGATGAACGGGCGGCA
>NZ_JBQCTZ010000841.1:0-340 GCF_051963715.1 Neisseria sp. P0001.S005
GGCGAAGCATTCGCACAATTACAGCAAAACGTGACTTCCAAAGGCGGCACGACACACGAAGCCATCGAAACCTTCAAAGCACGTCACGTTGCCGAAGCCATCGAACAGGGTGTAGAAGCCTGCGTTAAACGTTCGCAAGAAATGGCGCAACAATATAAGGCCGTCTGAACATGCGCGGCGACTTGCTCTTATTATTGGCAGACGCTATTGCCATCCTGTGTATCACACGCTTTTTGCTCCGATACGCAGGATTGGCAACAGAGCACCCCCTGCTCAAATTCAGCATACAGGCAACAGGCTGGCTGACCAAACCTTGGCAAAAAGCATTTCCATCCGGCGA
>NZ_JBQCTZ010000842.1:0-340 GCF_051963715.1 Neisseria sp. P0001.S005
TTGAAAAAATGTTTATCGAACCTGAAGAACCAGGCGATCCTTTCAAAGTGTCTGACGCTGACACTATGTTGAAATACATTGCTCCTGACTGGAAAGCTCAAGAGTCTGTTGCCATCTTCACCAAACCTGGCTGCCAATTCTGTGCTAAAGCTAAAAAAGCTCTGCAAGACAAAGGCTTGTCTTACGAAGAAATCGTATTGGGCAAAGATGCAACTGTTACTTCCGTACGCGCTATTACCGGCAAGATGACTGCTCCTCAAGTATTCATCGGCGGCAAATACATCGGCGGCAGCGAAGACTTGGAAGCTTACTTGGCTAAAAACTAATTGCCTGTATGCTT
>NZ_JBQCTZ010000843.1:0-340 GCF_051963715.1 Neisseria sp. P0001.S005
ATTATGGTGGACGACAGCGCCGACAATCTGCACCAAGCCAAAGCCTTGGGCATGAAGACCGTTTGGTACGGCGAAAAGGCCCATCCGCTGCCATTTGCCGACGGCATAGCGAAAGATATGCAGGGTTTGCTTGAAGTTTGCACAAAACTGCCGTGAAGTTTTGAAAAAACAAGTACAATACACGGTATTGCCGACATTTAAAAACAAGGACAACATCATGCGTAAACTCGCTTTAATTCTGACCGCCACTACTGTTTTGGCCGGTTGCTCTTGGGAAACCTACACCAACGAATCCGGCCGTACCGCCGTACGCCAAAAATATGCTACCGGCACACCTATC
>NZ_JBQCTZ010000844.1:0-339 GCF_051963715.1 Neisseria sp. P0001.S005
TGGCGGTCACCTTTAACGGTAACGGTATCAAGCACAACATTGTCTTTGGCTTCATTTTCTGCGTGTGCAAAACCGGCTGCCAGTGTCAGTGACAGCAGGCTCAGTCGGAACAGGGGCGTATTCATTGAAAATGTCCTTAATAAAATGACAGTAATAAAAAAATAAAAGCAAATCAAAGAGGAATTATCTTTAAAAGATGCAATTAAGAATAATCATCATTTATAATAATGCATTAAAAAGGAATAGTTGTAAAGAGTTGTGCTGCATTTGTAAAGGAATTGTGTTGTTTTTAAACGAATTTTGCAGTTTGTATGTCAGGCCGTCTGAAAAATAAGTGAT
>NZ_JBQCTZ010000845.1:0-338 GCF_051963715.1 Neisseria sp. P0001.S005
GGGTTGTTCAAATCAGGTGGTACTTCCAGTTTGACCAAGCGGTGTGATTGACTTTGATAGTCGAGTTTGGGTTGTTCTTTTTTGCTGCCGGAACAGGCAGTCATGCTAATCAGGGCGAGGGCTACTACGATGGGTTTGATATAGGTCATCTTGTTTTCCTGTGGATGAAGTTCTTAACAGGGAGGCCGTCTGAGACGGGGGTTTGGGATTCAGACGGCCTTATTTCCGGATCAGATTTGTCCTGATTTTTCCAGAGCGGCTCGGACTTTGGCTTGACCGGCTTCGGTCAGTGCTACCAAAGGCAGACGAACATGGGGTTCGCATTTGCCCAATAAGCT
>NZ_JBQCTZ010000846.1:0-338 GCF_051963715.1 Neisseria sp. P0001.S005
GATTTAAACTAAAGATACAAGGCCGTCTGAACAACAGACGGCCTTTCATATATTGAATAAATAGTAATAAGAATTGATTTCATTATATTTTAAGTTTAAGATAGCTTGGTTAATTGCTTTTCTATGGTTGTTGCCATGCGCTACCACTTTCCTATTGCCGTTGATATTTATGATTTTTTGTATACCGGCCGATTTGACTATCTGGAAATCGGACAATCGGCAGAGTCCATTTTGCAGATGTTTCCTGCGCCTGATTGCGTCCCTAAAGGCTTGTTGGTGCAAAAAGGCTGGAATATTTGGCTTTATGGCGATATCGAACTGCATTTCTCCGACAATCG
>NZ_JBQCTZ010000847.1:0-338 GCF_051963715.1 Neisseria sp. P0001.S005
TGGCTGTAACGGTCTTCTTCGCCGCTGATTTTGCTGCCGGCCACTTCTTCAATCAGTTCGGACGCGCCGCCGACCACTTTGCCTGGAGGGAATGCCAATGCGTCGATTTCTTTTTGCAGGGCTTCAACATCGGTCATCAGTTTCGCTGCAATTTCCTTCACGCCGGATACGTCTTTTTCTACCCAAAGGGCGTGTTCGATACGGTGGAAGCCTGTAAACCCGGCATCTTTCGCACCGTCTTTAAAGTCGTCTTCACGCGCATCGATGACGGGGTCGAGTTCGCTGAAAAGCTCGGCAATCGGTTCGATACGTTCGTAATGGACGCGGGTGGCGGCAAA
>NZ_JBQCTZ010000848.1:0-337 GCF_051963715.1 Neisseria sp. P0001.S005
AATCATGTTTTTATTCAATATAATCAATCACTAAATGAATTATTCTACTTTTTTATAATATTCACTAGTAATGTTCCGCTTATCCTGATATTATACCGTTCATCTAAAGACATCCGGTTATCTGCATTACAGACCGTTCATCTGAATTGCTTCAAACCACTTTGTCGGATTTTCCTATAGTATGTTGTGTTTCTCCGTATCGAAGGGGTTTGAGCGGTCGAAATACCGTATTGCTTAGATATTAAAGCTTCGTGCTTTGAAATGAGTGAATTTTTGTTTTAAGTGTCGTAATCTCTTGCTAATTACTCCCAGCTGCAAGAGTTTCAGGGTTGCCCCC
>NZ_JBQCTZ010000849.1:0-337 GCF_051963715.1 Neisseria sp. P0001.S005
CGCCGTTTCCATTTGGATATTACCCTGCTGCCTATGCTCAAAACCGCCAACAAACGCGCCGAAGCTTTCGCCAAACGCCATCACATGCCCTTCTCTCCCGCTGAAATGCAAATGTCCCTACACACACGCCGCCCTGCCAACCTGCTGATTATCGAAACCGAACACGAAATGCCTGCACTGGGCAATCTGGCTGCCAACAGCCGCGCATTTGCCGCGCAACTTTCCAATATTATTTTGTAAAACTACTTGAAAAACAGGGAAATGGTTTAATATTAGGCAAACACACTCCGCCGAAATCTCGGCAAAGACAAACCTCTCTCAGGAAAAACAATGAAAA
>NZ_JBQCTZ010000850.1:0-335 GCF_051963715.1 Neisseria sp. P0001.S005
GCAGAGCAAGAAAACAAAATCTTTGGCAGTTTCAAGCCATCAATCCCCGAAAATTTGCCGACAACAAACTTGGCTATATCGATGATCGCCCCTTCGGAGGTGGTCCGGGAATGATTATGATGGCGCCGCCGCTTCAAGCGGCAATCGAAGAAGCCAAAGCAAACTCGCAAAAACCTGCCAAAGTAATTTACCTCAGTCCGCAAGGTCAGCCGCTGACACATAAAAAAGCGGCAGAACTTGCCGAACTGCCCCATCTTGTTCTTCTATGCGGACGCTATGAAGGCATAGATGAAAGACTGCTGCAAAGCAGTGTGGACGAAGAAATCAGCATTGGC
>NZ_JBQCTZ010000851.1:0-335 GCF_051963715.1 Neisseria sp. P0001.S005
TTTCAGACGGCCTTAAGTTTACTGTGTTTAGCTACATGAGGGTAAATCAAAGGCATTTGATAGATTATATAGAAAGAATCAATAGAATAAAACAAAGGCCATCGATTATAAGCACGTTTTTACTTTGGCCTTAATATAAATCAAGCTTCACGACATACGGATTTTATCAAACAGACAAAACCGTCAGATAAACAAAAACCGCATTCCGAAAAGGAATGCGGCTTTCAATCGTAAAACGATTATTCTTCAGAACCGGTATAAGGACGGATGCTGACGGTTTTACGGTTCAGCGCGCCTTTGGTTTTGAATTCAACGTAACCGTCGACTTTAGCAAA
>NZ_JBQCTZ010000852.1:0-335 GCF_051963715.1 Neisseria sp. P0001.S005
GCCAATGCTGATTTCTTCGTCCACACTGCTTTGCAGCAGTCTTTCATCTATGCCTTCATAGCGTCCGCATAGAAGAATAAGATGGGGCAGTTCGGCAAGTTCTGCGGCCTTTTTATGCGTCAGCGGCTGACCTTGCGGACTGAGATAAATTACTTTGGCAGGTTTTTGCGAGTTTGCTTTGGCTTCTTCAATTGCCGCTTGAAGCGGCGGCGCCATCATAATCATTCCCGGACCACCTCCGAAGGGGCGGTCATCAACATAGCCAAGTTTGTTGTCGGCAAATTTTCGGGGATTGATGGCTTGAAACTGCCAAAGATTTTGTTTTCTTGCTCTGC
>NZ_JBQCTZ010000853.1:0-334 GCF_051963715.1 Neisseria sp. P0001.S005
CACCAGCGCGGTAACCTAAAAAGACATCTTACAAGCAATCTTGCAATGTGTTTCAGGACTACCGTCTGCGTAGGGCAGTTACGATTAAATCTTACGATCCCTACGGTCTTGGACATCTACTTAATTTTAAGTAGCCCAAATTCAGGCAATCCAGAAAACTGGATCACCTGAAAATTTCTTAGTTGTTCACGCTTGCAGTATCAACGCGAACACCCAAACCCATAGTGCTAGATACAGCAACTTTTTTCAGGTACTGACCTTTAGCAGCAGCAGGTTTGGCTTTAACGATAGCATCCAGCAACGCATTGAAGTTTTCTTTCAAGTCAGCTTCAGC
>NZ_JBQCTZ010000854.1:0-334 GCF_051963715.1 Neisseria sp. P0001.S005
CACCAGCGCGGTAACCTAAAAAGACATCTTACAAGCAATCTTGCAATGTGTTTCAGGACTACCGTCTGCGTAGGGCAATTACGATTAAATCTTACGATCCCTACGGTCTTGGACATCTACTTAATTTTAAGTAGCCCAAATTCAGGTGATCCAGAAAATCAGATCACCTGAAAATTTCTTAGTTGTTCACGCTTGCAGTATCAACGCGAACACCCAAACCCATAGTGCTGGATACAGCAACTTTTTTCAGGTACTGGCCTTTAGCAGCAGCAGGTTTGGCTTTAACGATAGCATCCAGCAACGCATTGAAGTTTTCTTTCAAGTCAGCTTCAGC
>NZ_JBQCTZ010000855.1:0-333 GCF_051963715.1 Neisseria sp. P0001.S005
ATGCTGACCAACCCTTTGCGCGACCGTTTCGGTATCGTATCCCGATTAGAGTTTTATCAGACTAAAGATTTGGCGACTATTGTCGCCCGTTCCGCACCATTGTTGCAGTTGGATATGGGGGACGAGGGCGCGATGGAAGTGGCCAAGCGCAGCCGCGGTACGCCGCGCATTGCCAACCGCCTTTTGCGACGTGTACGCGATTAGGCCGATGTGAAAAACAACGGCGTCATTGATGCGGAAATTGCCGATGCTGCCTTGAGTATGCTGGCTGTGGACGGTCAGGGTTTGGATGTGATGGACAGAAAATTCCTTGAGGCGATTTTGCACAAGTTC
>NZ_JBQCTZ010000856.1:0-332 GCF_051963715.1 Neisseria sp. P0001.S005
GACGGCGAAGGCGCTTGGGCGGAAGTGGTGGCTGATGACTATATGCGCCTGCGCTTGGGCTGGACGGTGGCGCAGGCAGTTTTGACCTGCGTCTTGGTCACGGCTTTGGGCGTGCCTGCGGCGTGGGTGCTAGCGCGGATGGACTTTGCCGGACGGCGCACGGTTTTACGCCTGCTGATGCTGCCTTTTGTGATGCCGACTTTGGTGGCGGGCATGGGCGTGCTGGCCTTGTTTGGCGCACACGGTATGCTGGTGGCAGGTTGGCAGGACACGCCGTGGCTGCTGATTTACGGCAACGTGTTTTTCAACCTGCCGGTTTTGGTGCGCTCGGC
>NZ_JBQCTZ010000857.1:0-332 GCF_051963715.1 Neisseria sp. P0001.S005
CTCCAATCGACAAAAGGTTTGTCGATGGAAACTTGTCCGAACAAATAATCGACATCGTGATCGGCGCGTTCGGATTTGTCCAAAATCACGGCTTTGCTGGTGGATGAACTGGCGTTACCCAAACCGTCAATCTGTTTGCCGTAAGGGTCTGGGCTGCCGAGTACGCGCAAGAGGATTTTGTCGCGTGCCTCGTCTGCTTCCTGCGCAGCAGCCGGCAGATCGGTACGTTTGAAGAAAATGCCTTTAGATGTACCGCCGCGGTAGTAAACGGCTGGAATTTTAATTTGCGGCATTTCGAGTTCTCCTTTGTATTTCTAGTATGGTTTTTTCAG
>NZ_JBQCTZ010000858.1:0-331 GCF_051963715.1 Neisseria sp. P0001.S005
ACGATGGCGTTGTCTTTGCCGTAGTGGGTGCGGTGGAAGGCGCGGATGTCGTCCAGACTAACGCGTTTGAGGCTGTCGACGGTTACGTTTGCGCCGCTGCCGTAGGGGTGGTTCGGGTAGATGAGCTTGGTCAGTTCGCGCGTGGCGGTGTAGTCGGGGGTGGTTTCCTGTTGTTGCAAGCCGGTAATGGATTGGATTTGACGGCGGCGGAAAACGGCTTCGTCAAAGCGCGGACGGGTCAGCGAGTGGTTGATCAAGTTGGCGGCTTTGTCGCGGATGTCGGCTTTGCTGAGGCTGCGGAAGCCTGCGGATGCGCTTTCGGCATTGCTGT
>NZ_JBQCTZ010000859.1:0-330 GCF_051963715.1 Neisseria sp. P0001.S005
GCGGAAGCCTTGCGTAAAAAGCAAGAAGCGCAGCAGTTGAAAGAGAAAAAAGAAAAAATGCGCCGCGAGAAAGAGGCACAAGAGCGTCGCGCCGCTGAAGAAGAGATGGGTGCGGCCGGCGTGGAACGCTTGTGTACCAGCAGCGCCACCGTGGTGATGGATGAAGACGATTACCACCGCATCAAAGGCCTGTTGGGCAAATGGCCCCATGCAGCCAGCCGCAGTATCGAAAAACGTAACGGCGCATCCGGTAGCGAGACTTCTTCCAAAACCTTCCGCGTGGTCTTGCCTGCCGACGGCGACACTTCCGCCCAGCTTGATGCCTTAGGC
>NZ_JBQCTZ010000860.1:0-329 GCF_051963715.1 Neisseria sp. P0001.S005
ATACCGAAGATGTCTTCTTCACGCATTACCAACAGCTCTTCGCCGTCGGCTTTTACAGTTTGGCCGCTGTATTTGCCAAAAATCACTTTGTCACCGACTTTGACATCCAGCGGACGGCGCGCGCCGTCTTTACCGATTTTGCCCGCACCCACGGCGATTACTTCGCCCATGTCGGGTTTTTCAGCAGCCGCACCCGGCAAAACAATGCCTGATGCGGTTTTTTCTTCAGCTTCTAAGCGTTTGACGACTACTCGGTCGTGTAAAGGGCGGATGGTCATGTCTTAATGCTCCGATAAATAAATAGATTGAAAACAATTGTCTGTCGGACA
>NZ_JBQCTZ010000861.1:0-329 GCF_051963715.1 Neisseria sp. P0001.S005
GGCCAGCTGAAAGTCATCGACTCGTTCAAACAAATGGTTCGCTTTGCCGCCGGCTTGGACGAACAAAAAAACCTGAGCGAAGCCTCTCAAGAACAAGCCTTGGAATGTTTGGCGAAATTTGGCGAACGCCTGCGCGGATTCCAACCCGAAAACGTGCGCGTGGTGGCCACCAACACTTTCCGCGTCGCCAAAAACATCGCCCAATTCCTGCCCCGTGCCGAAGCGGCGCTGGGTTTTCCCATCGAAGTCATCGCCGGCCGTGAAGAAGCGCGTCTGATTTACACCGGCGTAGTGCATACCCTGCCGCCCAAAGGCGACAAAATGCTGGT
>NZ_JBQCTZ010000862.1:0-327 GCF_051963715.1 Neisseria sp. P0001.S005
AACAACAGGCCGTCTGAAAGATTTTTCAGACGGCCTTTAGCTTTGTTTAAAATCAATCAAACCATTTGTAGATAATTTGTAGAATTTAAGTCCTCTTTTTACATTTTCTTTTGATTCTGCTTAAGAAAGCCTCGCTCCATGTGATTGGGATTGCACGATTTGTTTTTGTTGCTCCTCATATTCAATTCGTTGTGCCGTTTGCTGAATTTGGCTCAGGCTTTCCTCTACCGGCGTCTTAGCCGCTTCCCATATATCTACAGAAGCCATTATTAATCCGGGGGCTTTGTGTCCGATCAAGACTTCCCCATTACCTTTAATATTGATTAA
>NZ_JBQCTZ010000863.1:0-326 GCF_051963715.1 Neisseria sp. P0001.S005
ACCATGCTGAAATTCAAAAACGCCAAGGTCAACATCAAAGACAACCCGGTCGTAAACAAAGGCGGTAAAGAAATCGTTGTCCGCGCCGAAATCAACGTTTCCGGCCAAAAACCGGTCAACATGGACTTCACCACCTATCAAAGCGGCAGCAGATACCGCGCATACAATGTCGCAGTCGAAGGCGCAAGCTTGGTTACCGTATACCGCAACCAATTCGGCGAAACCATCAAAGCCAAAGGTATTGATGGTCTGATTGCCGACTTGAAAGCCAAAAACGGCGGTAAATAATCCACCCCCGCACCATGCCGCCTGATGTTCAGACGGCA
>NZ_JBQCTZ010000864.1:0-326 GCF_051963715.1 Neisseria sp. P0001.S005
GAGCTTGAAAGAGCCGTTGCCTACGCTTTCCACGCCCATGACGGACAAACCCGTAAAAGCGGCGAACCCTACATCACTCATCCCCTTGCCGTTGCCACGCAGCTTGCGATTTGGCACATGGATGTTCAAGGCCTCTGCGCGGGCGTTATGCATGATGTATTGGAAGATACGGGCGTAACCAAAGTCGAAATGGCGGCAGAATTCGGCGATACCATTGCCGAAATGGTAGACGGCCTCTCCAAACTGGAAAAACTCAAATTTGAAGATCATGCCGAGCATCAGGCGGAAAGTTTCCGCAAGCTTATCCTCGCCATGACTAAAGACGT
>NZ_JBQCTZ010000865.1:0-326 GCF_051963715.1 Neisseria sp. P0001.S005
ACTGGTGCTACTGGTGCTACTGGTGCTACTGGTGCTACTGGTGCTACTGGTGCTACTGGTGCTACTGGTGCTACTGGCGCTACTGGCGCAACCGGCGAAAAAGGCGAAAAAGGCGAAAAAGGTGACACTGGCGTAACCGGCGCAACTGGTGCTACCGGTGCAACTGGTGCTAAAGGCGATACCGGTGCTACTGGTGCAACTGGTGCTACTGGTGCTAAAGGTGCTAAAGGTGATACCGGCGCAACTGGTGCAACTGGTGCAACTGGTGCTACTGGTGCAACTGGTGCTAAAGGTGACACCGGCGCTACTGGCGCAACCGGCGAAAA
>NZ_JBQCTZ010000866.1:0-326 GCF_051963715.1 Neisseria sp. P0001.S005
TTGCCGACAACATCGCGGCGATTTTTGCGGCTGTTGTCCATGGCTTTTTTCAGGGTTTCGTAGCGTCTTGGGTGGAGGTTTTGGAACGATAAGTCTTGAAGCTCTTGATACGCATTGTTCAGACCAATGCGATTGGCGATTTGAGCATAGATTTCGAGGGTTTCTTTGGCGATGCGGCGGCGTTTTTCCGGACGCATAGAGCCAAGGGTGCGCATATTGTGCAATCGGTCGGCAAGTTTGACGACGATGACGCGCACGTCTTTAGTCATGGCGAGGATAAGCTTGCGGAAACTTTCCGCCTGATGCTCGGCATGATCTTCAAATTT
>NZ_JBQCTZ010000867.1:0-326 GCF_051963715.1 Neisseria sp. P0001.S005
TCTTCAGATTTGATGTCGAAACCGTTTTCTTGCCAGAACACTTTCAGCAAAGGCCAAATTTCGCGAGGCGATTTGCCTTCGACAACCAACCAGCGTTGGTTGCCGTCACGCTCAAGGCGTACGCCTTTAACGGATTTCAAGACTTCTGCATTGGCAGGTTGTTGTACGGCTTGGGTGCGGCGTTTGTTGAAATCGCTGGCGCGGACGGCGCCGCTGCCTGCCGGTAATTGATAGAGGTTGCCTTGGTCAGGGTTGTTCAAATCAGGTGGTACTTCCAGTTTGACCAAGCGGTGTGATTGACTTTGATAGTCGAGTTTGGGTTGTTC
>NZ_JBQCTZ010000868.1:0-326 GCF_051963715.1 Neisseria sp. P0001.S005
TGCCGTCTGAACATCAGGCGGCATGGTGCGGGGGTGGATTATTTACCGCCGTTTTTGGCTTTCAAGTCGGCAATCAGGCCGTCGATGCCTTTGGCTTTGATGGTTTCGCCGAATTGGTTGCGGTATACGGTAACCAAGCTTGCGCCTTCTACTGCGACATTATATGCGCGGTATTTGCTGCCGCTTTGGTAGGTGGTGAAGTCCATGTTGACCGGTTTTTGGCCGGAAACGTTGATTTCGGCGCGGACGACGATTTCTTTACCGCCTTTGTTTACGACCGGGTTGTCTTTGATGTTGACCTTGGCGTTTTTGAATTTCAGCATGGT
>NZ_JBQCTZ010000869.1:0-326 GCF_051963715.1 Neisseria sp. P0001.S005
TGGCGGCCGACAAACGCGCTTTGCACGGTTGATAGACATTAAGGCCGTCTGAAACTTTTCAGACGGCCTTAAGGCCTCCGACAAATTGAATGTTCCGAGAGCTCCGTTTTCTGATTTATAATTCCGTCAGACAAACAAACAGCATTTACATTCATTATGAACAAAGAAATAGTCGGTATTTTCTTTATACCGATGGGCATCATCAGCATGTGTATGGCCGCATTGTGGCAGATGTATGTGATGATGACTGAAACTTATACGCTCAACCGTTTCAAAGATAAAGAATTGGTTTGGCGCGTGGCATTGTTGTTTATCAGTTTCAGCCT
>NZ_JBQCTZ010000870.1:0-326 GCF_051963715.1 Neisseria sp. P0001.S005
CCGCTGGGCAGATACAGCGAAATTACCGACAACTTGCCGAAATCGCAACGGACAAAACGGCCTTCCCTGTCAAATTCTTCAATACCCATGCCGATTTGCACATTGTCGGGTTTGAGTTTGCTGTACACCGCCACGCCGCTGTAACCGCGCTTTTCAGCGCAATGCCAGTAGCCGTACATACCGTGCGGATTTTTCATATCGTCTGACAGATCAGCCTCTTGTGCTTTCAGTTCCTGCACGCAGACGATGTCGGCACCGGAAGCGGCGATGTATTCATAAAAACCTTTTTTATAGGCGGAGCGGATGCCGTTGACGTTGGCAGAGAT
>NZ_JBQCTZ010000871.1:0-326 GCF_051963715.1 Neisseria sp. P0001.S005
GCCGATGTGCCGCCGTAGCGGTAGGCTACGCCGAGCAAGCCCATGGCGCTGCCGATCAATTCGTCTGCATTGCCTGAGGATGCGCGCGTATTGTTGCTTGGGGCAGGATAGGTATTGGTGGGATGGACAGGAGTTGCCTGACGCGTATTGCCGTAAACGTTGGCGTTGTCGTTGAATTGGTTTAAAACACGCTGACGGGTGGTAATCAGGTTTTCCAAATCATCGGCGTAAGAAAAATTGACGCTCGCGAGCATGGCGACCGAAGTCCAAACTGCTGCGAGCCGGAGTAAAAAATTCATTATAAAAACTTCCGTTTCAGAAGGCAT
>NZ_JBQCTZ010000872.1:0-325 GCF_051963715.1 Neisseria sp. P0001.S005
GTGATGAGCCGACATCGAGGTGCCAAACTCCGCCGTCGATATGAACTCTTGGGCGGAATCAGCCTGTTCTCCCCGGAGTACCTTTTATCCGTTGAGCGATGGCCCTTCCATACAGAACCACCGGAGCACTATGTCCTGCTTTCGCACCTGCTCGACTTGTCGGTCTCGCAGTTAAGCTACCTTTTGCAATTGCACTATCAGTCCGATTTCCGACCGGAACTAGGTAAGCTTCGAACTCCTCCGTTACTCTTTGGGAGGAGACCGCCCCAGTCAAACTGCCTACCATGCCCGGTCCACGACCCGGTTTACGGGTCTGGGTTAGAAC
>NZ_JBQCTZ010000873.1:0-324 GCF_051963715.1 Neisseria sp. P0001.S005
TTCCGCACCGGTGTTGGGGTTGAGGATACGGCTTTGTGTGGCCAGCGTCAGGCTGTTGGCCGAATTGATGCGGTCGTTGCCCGAATACAGGTTTTCGCGGAACAGTTGCGAGTAGCTAAAGCTGTTTTCGGAGCTGTCAAAATTAGGCAGGTCGTTTTGGGACTTGGTCGGAATGTAGTTGTAAAACAGGCGCGGTTCAAGCGTTTGCAGGTATTCCCCGCCGAAGAGCCGGGCCCTGCGCTCGAAAGTCAGGCCGCTGTCGACGTTGATAATCGGCAGGACGCGGCTGACATTGCGGCCGCTTTGACCGTTGAAACTGTTGAG
>NZ_JBQCTZ010000874.1:0-323 GCF_051963715.1 Neisseria sp. P0001.S005
GTATTTGAAGCCGTACAGACCAATACCATCGCCGATACCACCAAAGCGGCATGGGGCTGGGATCAACACTATGTCGGCGTCGCTCTGGTCATTCTGACTGCCCCGATTATCTTCGGCGGTATCCGCCGCGTATCTAAAGCCGCGGAAATCATCGTCCCGCTGATGGCGGTTTTATATCTCGTCATAGCACTCTTCATCATTGTTACCAATATTTCCCTGATTCCTGAAGTGTTCGGTCAGATTTTTTCCAACGCGTTCAACTTCGATTCGGCTGCAGGCGGTTTCCTCGGCGGTCTGATTTCGACCACCATGATGCAGGGTAT
>NZ_JBQCTZ010000875.1:0-323 GCF_051963715.1 Neisseria sp. P0001.S005
CAAATGCACCCATTCCGTCGCGAAGTTCAACACATCGACTTCCAAGCTGTAAAAGCTGATCAACCTGTACGCATCCGTGTTCCTCTGCACATTGTTAACGCTGAAAACTCTCAAGCTGTTAAATTGCAAGGTGGCCGCGTATCTCTGTTGAACACTTCTGTTGAAGTAGTTGCTTTGCCTGCAAACATTCCTGCTTTCTTGGAACTGGATTGTGCATCAGTAGTTGCCGGTGACATTCTGCACTTGTCAGACATCAAATTGCCAGAAGGTGTTGAAAGCGTTTCTCTGAAACGTAACGAAAACCTGGCTGTTGCTACTGTTAC
>NZ_JBQCTZ010000876.1:0-323 GCF_051963715.1 Neisseria sp. P0001.S005
GGCTTGGGCGGTTCGATTTTGGCCAGCTCAACCGGTGTGGATGGTGATTTGGTCGGCTTGGGTGCAGATTTGTTGGCAACCAAACCGTTCTCACGCCATCAGGAAAGCGAAGCGGATGCCGGCGGTGTGCGTTTGATGGCTGAAGCAGGCTACAATCCTGAGGCTGCGGTAAGCGTGTGGGAAAAAATGAACAAAGTACAGGGCGGCAGCTCATTGTCTATTTTGTCGACCCACCCGACCAATCAAGCGCGTATCAATGCAATCCGCAAAATGTTGCCTGAAGTGATGCCGATTTATCAGAAAAACAAACGTTAATTTGACGT
>NZ_JBQCTZ010000877.1:0-322 GCF_051963715.1 Neisseria sp. P0001.S005
GAAATTTACGAAATCAATCCAAATTTGTGTACGCAATGTGTAGGCCATTACGATGAGCCTCAGTGCCAACAGGTATGTCCTGTCGACTGTATCTTAATCGATGAAGAACATCCTGAAACGCACGAAGAACTTATGGCGAAGTACGAAAAAATCATTCAGTTTAAATAAATAGTGTTTAAAAGCAAAAGCTTGGATGTTTTTGAAGAAATAAATAAAAAAAAATCTTGACGGAAATCTGAGTTGCAAATAAACTAGCGTTCTCTTTTGGAGGGATTCCCGAGCGGTCAAAGGGGGCAGACTGTAAATCTGTTGCGTGAGCTTC
>NZ_JBQCTZ010000878.1:0-321 GCF_051963715.1 Neisseria sp. P0001.S005
CGGTAAACGAATAGCTCATATACACTCCGAAAAGCAATTTTAAATAATAGGCCGTCTGAAACAACGGCATGCATCAATTTAATATTTACATTTATTTGCAATGATTTTATAAAGACTATGCAAATAAATGTAAACAATGCCTGATGCTTATTTTAAGAAGCAAAATAAGGCTGGCAGAAAACTGCCAGCCTTCATAGGAAGCATCAAATTATTTGATTTCGACTTTAGCGCCGGCTTCTTCCAATTGTTTTTGGATGTCTTCAGCTTCAGCTTTAGAAACACCTTCTTTCAGAGTTTTAGGTGCACCGTCAACGATGTCTT
>NZ_JBQCTZ010000879.1:0-321 GCF_051963715.1 Neisseria sp. P0001.S005
CCGTCTGAAAACAAAACAATAATAGAACGACACACCATATCATTGTAATCCGACCGTTTGAAATTCAGACGGCCCAACTCCGACCGACGACATTCAAGAAAGCAAGGTATCCCATGACACAGCAAATCAAATACAAACGTGTATTACTGAAACTCTCCGGCGAATCCCTGATGGGCTCTGATCCATTCGGCATCAATCACGATACCATCGTTCAAACTGTCGGCGAAATTGCCGAAATCGTGAGAATGGGCGTGCAAGTCGGTATCGTTGTCGGCGGCGGTAACATTTTCCGCGGCGTATCTGCACAAGCAGGCAGCATGG
>NZ_JBQCTZ010000880.1:0-321 GCF_051963715.1 Neisseria sp. P0001.S005
CGGTAAACGAATAGCTCATATACACTCCGAAAAGCAATTTTAAATAATAGGCCGTCTGAAACAACGGCATGCATCAACCTGATATTTACATTTATTTGCAATGATTTTATAAAGACTATGCAAATAAATGTAAACAATACCTGATGCTTATTTTAAGAAGCAAAATAAGGCTGGCAGAAAACTGCCAGCCTTTATAGGAAGCATCAAATTATTTGATTTCGACTTTAGCGCCGGCTTCTTCCAGTTGTTTTTGGATGTCTTCAGCTTCAGCTTTAGAAACACCTTCTTTCAGAGTTTTAGGTGCACCGTCAACGATGTCTT
>NZ_JBQCTZ010000881.1:0-320 GCF_051963715.1 Neisseria sp. P0001.S005
TCAATCTGGTTGTCGGACACGGTGGTGACGATGTTTTTGTCGCTGCTGCGGTAGGCAACGGTTTCGCCCAGTTGGACGTTGTCGTCGTTACCGTTGTCGGCAGCAATGTTCAGACCTTTGGCCACATTGGCGTTGGTCTCTTTCAGCTGACCGTAGTTAACGGCGTCGGTATCGTCGGTACCGGCGGCTACGTTGGTCACTTTGTTGCCGGCGTTGTTCAATCCGTCTTTGGTCAGTTTGACATCACCTGCTTTAACGCCGTCTTGGGTCAATGCGACATCGTCGCCTACTTTCACACCGTCGTTGTTCACGGTGGTGTC
>NZ_JBQCTZ010000882.1:0-320 GCF_051963715.1 Neisseria sp. P0001.S005
GTTACTTTCGGCTTGGCCTGCTGCGCCGTGGAAATGATGCATGCGGGTATGGCGCGTTATGACCTTGACCGTTTCGGTATCATTTTCCGTCCGTCCCCACGTCAGGCCGACCTGATGATTGTGGCAGGTACGCTGACCAACAAAATGGCGCCAGCCCTGCGCCGCGTATACGACCAGCTCGCCGAGCCGCGCTGGGTATTGTCTATGGGTTCGTGTGCCAACGGCGGCGGCTATTATCACTACTCTTATTCCGTTGTGCGCGGTGCCGACCGCGTCGTGCCGGTAGACGTTTATGTGCCGGGTTGTCCGCCGACTGCGGA
>NZ_JBQCTZ010000883.1:0-320 GCF_051963715.1 Neisseria sp. P0001.S005
GGGTCGGCAGGCTGGTTGAACATTCGTTTGAATTCGAGGTCGGCCATTTGTTTTTCCAAACCGGCCACATCTTCCTGTACGGCGGCGAAACCTTCTTCGTCGTTTTCTTCGACAGCCATTTCAATCAGCATACGGTTGTCTTCGATACCTGTGGCGATGTTGTCGAGCGTCACCACGATGCCTTCGAGGATTTTGCGCTCTTTGCCGATTTCTTGGGCGCGTTTGGGGTCGTTCCAGAGTTCTGGGTCTTCGGAGAGGCCGACGACTTCTTCAAGGCGGTCTTTTTTGCCTTGGTAGTCCATATAGACGCGGATGTCTTC
>NZ_JBQCTZ010000884.1:0-319 GCF_051963715.1 Neisseria sp. P0001.S005
AAGAACAACACAGAACAGAAGACAATCAGGAATACAACGACGCCCAAGATGTCTTTAACGGTGTAGTAAGGATGGAAGGGGATACCATCGCGTGGAATACCGTTTTCGTCTTTGTTTTTCTTGATTTCAACACCATCAGGGTTGTTAGAACCCACTTCGTGCAGGGCGATGATGTGTGCCACAACCAAGCCGAGCAATACCAGAGGTACTGCGATAACGTGCAGGGCGAAGAAGCGGTTCAGAGTAACGTCGGAAACGTTGAAGTCACCGCGGATCCAAGTGGACAAATCAGGACCGATAACAGGGATGGCGGAGAACA
>NZ_JBQCTZ010000885.1:0-319 GCF_051963715.1 Neisseria sp. P0001.S005
GGTTTGGGTAAGGCCGGTGCCGTGTTTGAAGAATTGGATAAAGCGGCGGCGGTTTTCTGGATTTTGGGTGAAACGGGTGTTGATTTTTCGTGTGGCCGCCCACCATGCGCGCAGGGTTTGCGGCTCGATGGTGGTGATGTTTTGCTCCTGCATGGTTTGGATGATGGTGAAGATGTGTTCGGGATTTCGCTCGAACAGGGCAAGATCGTTGGCGGCGATTTGGTGGCCGATGCGTTTGTAGCGGCTGTCGATGGGGTGGATATGTTGGGGACGGCTGGAGGTTTGATGGTTTTTGAGAACCGGAATGAGGATGCCGTTG
>NZ_JBQCTZ010000886.1:0-317 GCF_051963715.1 Neisseria sp. P0001.S005
CCTTTAAACGGAAACTTGAACAGTGACAACAAAGCTTTCGCTTCTTCATCAGTTTTTGCAGTAGTTGTAATAGTAATGTTCAAACCACGCAAAGCATCGATTTTATCGTATTCAATTTCCGGGAAAATAATTTGCTCACGAACGCCCATATTGTAATTGCCACGACCATCAAATGATTTACCGCTTACACCACGGAAGTCACGTACACGAGGCAACGCAATAGTAATCAAACGATCCAAGAATTCAAACATTTGATCACGACGCAATGTTACTTTGCAACCAACTGGATAGTTATCACGGATTTTAAAACCTGCGAT
>NZ_JBQCTZ010000887.1:0-317 GCF_051963715.1 Neisseria sp. P0001.S005
ACCACCTTCACCCCCATCGCCACCGCCACGCCGATGCTGGAAATCACATAGCCCGTCAGATGCGGGATATACAGATAACGGATTTTTTTCAGACGGCCTAATTTATAAGCGTCAAACAATTCCTCATGCTGCTTGTTCACACTCGCCATCCCGACCGCCGCACTCGCAAACGTCAGCGGCGCAACCAATACAATGATGGTAAACAATACGCTCGGATTGCCGAAACCGAACCAAAACAGAGCCATCACCACCCAAATAATCGGCGGCATCGCCAACAAAACCGTAATCACAGGCTTAAGCAACGCCATCGCCGTCTT
>NZ_JBQCTZ010000888.1:0-317 GCF_051963715.1 Neisseria sp. P0001.S005
GTGATTGTATGGGTACCGTCACCATTATCTACAACTTCACCTGTGATGCTGCCACCTTTTTCACCAGTGTCACCTTTTTCACCAGTGTCACCTTTGTCGCCTTTAGCGCCGGCTACGCCAGTGTCACCTTTATCGCCTTTGTCGCCTTTAGCGCCGGCTGCACCAGTGTCACCTTTAGCACCGGCTGCACCAGTATCACCTTTGTCGCCTTTAGCGCCGGCTGCACCAGTGTCACCTTTATCGCCTTTAGCGCCGGCTGCACCAGTGTCACCTTTATCGCCTTTGTCGCCTTTAGCGCCGGCTGCGCCAGTGTCACC
>NZ_JBQCTZ010000889.1:0-317 GCF_051963715.1 Neisseria sp. P0001.S005
CCTTTAAACGGAAACTTGAACAGTGACAACAAAGCTTTCGCTTCTTCATCAGTTTTTGCAGTAGTTGTAATAGTAATATTCAAACCACGCAAAGCATCGATTTTATCGTATTCAATTTCCGGGAAAATAATTTGCTCGCGAACGCCCATATTGTAATTGCCACGACCATCAAATGATTTACCGCTTACACCACGGAAGTCACGTACGCGAGGCAATGCAATAGTAATCAAACGATCTAAAAATTCAAACATTTGATCACGACGCAATGTTACTTTGCAACCAACTGGATAGTTATCACGGATTTTAAAACCTGCGAT
>NZ_JBQCTZ010000890.1:0-317 GCF_051963715.1 Neisseria sp. P0001.S005
TTATCATAAGAGACTTTCCCATCCAAGATTTTAACCCGGCATGAACCGCAATAACCGCTGCGACATTGGTATTCAACTTCGTGTCCAGTGCGCTCCAAGCCCTCCAATAAGGTTTCGCCTTGTTGGAGTTGGAAGGTTTTGTCGTGTGTGCTAATGAGTGCCATGTGTGTTTTAGGGCATAGAGGCCGTCTGAACAATGTTTCAGACGGCCTTAAATATATAAATTCAAATAATCAAGCCTTTTCCCACAAGGCCAAAACGACATGAAGCTGGCTGTTATATTTTTTTTCATTACCCACAATTTCGCGCCAGAAAAC
>NZ_JBQCTZ010000891.1:0-317 GCF_051963715.1 Neisseria sp. P0001.S005
GCCCTGTGCTTTGACAATCGGCGAGAACAATCGTGCCACCTTGGCAAAATAAAGATAATGGTCGGCAGCCACAATCAGGTTGCGGCCCGCAAATTCGTCTGCGGCTTTCGGCGAAACAATCACTGCACCTGCTTGGCTGTCGTGTACTTCGGCTTTGTATTTCGGATTGGCCAAAAAGCTGATGTGTTCCGCCTGCGACTGATCCAACGGACGGACGGCGGTAATGGCGATGTCTTCGCCTTTCCATTCGCCGCCGAGCTGGGATACGATTTGGGACAGGGTGTATGCTTGTGAAGTCATGATAATCTGCCGTCAAG
>NZ_JBQCTZ010000892.1:0-316 GCF_051963715.1 Neisseria sp. P0001.S005
CGCTTCCCTTGAAGAAGGTCAAAATTTCGCCGACACCAAAATCCCGACGGACAACGGTTTGCAAGCCATTGCCGTCGTCCGCCTCGAAAAAACCGACCGCGCCGCATTGAATAAAGCTGCAGCCGAAGCCGCCAAATGGGCGCAAAATCAAGAAACGGTCAATGTGGACGTTCACGCCTTTGAAGAAGCGCAAGCCGCAGCCGTTGCCGAAGCGTTTGCGATTGCGTTCGGTAATGCCGCCTACCGTTTCGACCGCTACAAAAAAGAAGCCAAACCGGCCAAATTTGCAGAAGCCGTGTTCCACAGCGCACACGAA
>NZ_JBQCTZ010000893.1:0-315 GCF_051963715.1 Neisseria sp. P0001.S005
ATCCGCCATGCGCGGGAAGTGGGCTTTTCGCTGCCGCAGATCGGGCAGCTTTTGAGCCTGCAACACAACCCGCAGCGCACCAGCCGCGAAGTGAAAACGCTCACCGCGCGGCACATCGCCGAGCTGGAAGCCAAAATCGAACGCTTGCAGGGCATGGTGGCCGAGCTGCAACGTTGGCACGATGCCTGCGCGGGAGACGACTTCCCGGATTGTTCGATTTTGGCCGGGCTGGAGGAGAGTTAGGCGGCTTGGGCAGAATAGAAACAGGCTACCTGAAAAGTTTCAGGTAGCCTTAGTCGGCCGCTAACGGTTTGG
>NZ_JBQCTZ010000894.1:0-314 GCF_051963715.1 Neisseria sp. P0001.S005
TAAAACTGAAACAGCGCGTGGCAAGGCGGCAAGGCCATTTCGTCGACCAAAGCCGGATTCCATGCCGATACAATCAGGCGGCGCGAGTCGGGTTTTTTCTTGATTTGTTCAACCACATTGGCAATTTGGTCGATATGGCGGCCGTCGGGTGCGGGCCAGCTGCGCCATTGGTAGCCGTAAACCGGGCCCAAATCGCCGTTTTCATCCGCCCATTCGTCCCAAATGGAAACGTTGTTATCTTTCAGGTATTTGATGTTGGTATCGCCTTTGAGAAACCAAAGCAGCTCATGAATAATCGAGCGCAGATGCAGTTT
>NZ_JBQCTZ010000895.1:0-314 GCF_051963715.1 Neisseria sp. P0001.S005
CCTGCAAAGTTTCGGCTTTTGTGCTAAATTTCACGTTTATTCTCCTGATTGGAACGGTTGTCGGTTGTTCAGACGGCATATTGACCAACCGTCCGAACAGATGTAAATCATTGTACTCCATTTGTGTCATGCCGTCTGAAGCCTTATTAATAAATATAGGTTGCCCATAAACCGTATACCACGCTCAATCTTATGATTTACCAAAGAAACTTTATTAAAGAACTTTCCTTTACTGCCGTCGGCATCTTTGTCGTCCTCTTGGCGGTATTGGTGTCCACGCAGGCCATCAACCTGCTTGGCCGCGCAGCCGACGG
>NZ_JBQCTZ010000896.1:0-314 GCF_051963715.1 Neisseria sp. P0001.S005
AGAGTTAATAGTTTAGCGCAGATATTGTTTATGAGGTCATCATGATTGCCGCGCGGAAAATCTGTGCGACCAACGGTTTCATAAAATAAAACATCGCCTGCGACTAAAAGACCGTTTCCGGCGTTGTAAAAAACGACTTGGCCGGGAGTGTGGCCGGGAATGTGGAGGACTTGGAAGCTATGGTTGCCGACTTTGAGCGTTTCCCCTTCTTCCAGCCAGCGTGTCGGCGCGAATGACGGAGAAACGGGGAAGCCGTATTGCGCCGTCGTTTGCGGAAGGGCTTGGAGCAGGAATTCGTCGTCTTTGTGCGGGCC
>NZ_JBQCTZ010000897.1:0-314 GCF_051963715.1 Neisseria sp. P0001.S005
TATATAAATATGAGAAGAAGGCCGTCTGAATATTCAGACGGCCTTCTCGTTATATTACTTTTTTATTTCAAAGGCTGCAAACCCATAACTTCCATCAGGAAGTTGGTAAACGCAGGATTTCTTGGCTTGGTATCCATGTTTTTCCAACGTTGCTGACAACCACGCAAAGCACCTTGAATGTACTGTTTGGATTGCTCGGTAGTAATTTCACCACGTTGGCTGTAAACGGCAGAACGCAGATAAACTTCGTACATACGGTCATCGACGGAGTTGCGTCCCACTTGTTGGATACGGAAGCGGTTCAAATATTGGGC
>NZ_JBQCTZ010000898.1:0-314 GCF_051963715.1 Neisseria sp. P0001.S005
CTTTGTTTTGTTTGTTTTTAATTTGTTTTTTTTTTTTTATATTTTCAAAAACTTTTTAAAAAACCAAACGATTTTTGTTTATTTTAATAATTTGTGTGATTTTGTTTTTTATTTAAATATTTTTATTGTTGAGGTTTTGTTTTTGTTTATAATTTTTTTAATGAGTTTTTTTATATTCAGGAAGTTATGTTTTTTGATTTTTTTTTGGTTGTTTTTGTGTTTTTGTTTTTTGTTTTGTTGTTTTTGGTGTTTCAAATGGGCTGAAATGGTGTTGCTCTTTTTGTTTTTTGGTTTGGGTTTGCGGTTTTGGCGGA
>NZ_JBQCTZ010000899.1:0-312 GCF_051963715.1 Neisseria sp. P0001.S005
TCATTAGCCAAGTGAAAGGGGCTTTTTTATGTCAGCAAATATTATTTTCAGTTCGTCTTACTGGCGAATATTCAAATCAAAAAATTCATGTGTTTTGTGCTTTTACAGATTCCAAGTAGGAAAAGCTCATGAACTGGAAACGCAAGAAACGTTTCCAGATTTGTTGGAAACGCTGAAAAAAATAGATTCGGTAGGTTCTCACTATCCTGTCATTTTAACTTCGGACGGTTCGCCGTTTATTGTTCTTTAATAGTTTGTCGGAATGAAGGGCTTTCGGTCGCAGACCGTCGGGCGCGCGTCAGCGCGGCAGAC
>NZ_JBQCTZ010000900.1:0-312 GCF_051963715.1 Neisseria sp. P0001.S005
ATTTCTTCGTATGGTTGTATGGAGGCTGTGTTGTAAAGGGGGAACAGATATTTCGGGCGTATTGCCGGATTGAGGGAATGCCTCTGACAAAGGAGCCTAAGTATAATGACTATCTTGTGTTTTTTCAAATCAGAGCAGGCATTGCGCCGTATCGTCTAAGAAACAGATGAGGGCTCTGGATTTGAATATCTCGCAAACAAACGCAAAGTTTTCTCAACTCGCTTTACAATTTCTGAAAAATTTAACAGAATGTTGAATTAAATGTATTTTTTTGAATTGGCAGATATGAAATTCTATAAAACTTTAGGAATG
>NZ_JBQCTZ010000901.1:0-311 GCF_051963715.1 Neisseria sp. P0001.S005
GTTTTGGGGGCGGATGCGGCATCCGTGGTCTTGGTGTCCGGTGTGCAGGCGCTCAGGAGTAAAAGCAGGGGAAGGATATATTTCATGGTTGGTCTCTCAACAGGCCGTCTGAATATATGGTTTCAAACGGTCAGCGTTGTTTATCGATAACGATAAACCCGGCGGGGATAGACGGGATAAGCCGGATTGTTGTGAACGGGTTGGCTGTCTTGGTAAATGACGGTCGTTCCCGGTGGGGCGTTGATGGTCACGGTTTTGTTGACAGTGGTTTGCGAGTGGACGGGCAGGTCCAAGACGGCGGTGCGCCCATA
>NZ_JBQCTZ010000902.1:0-311 GCF_051963715.1 Neisseria sp. P0001.S005
GTCGCACCGATTTGCACGCCTTGGACGTTTTTGCTGTAATCCTCAACAGAAGAGACACCGGACAACGAACCGACACGGCGGTAGTTCAAGAATACGTCGTAAGAATTGCGGACGTTCCAGTCGGCCGATTTATAGCGCACTTCAGTGAACACGCCGTCATTTTTGATTTTTTGTCCAGCATCATTATAAGCTTTGATATTGGACTTGCTGACCGCGGCCATCCAATGCCAATCGTCATTAAACTTGATGTCCGTACCGATTTCTCCGAAGACCGCATTTTTCTTCGCACCGCGTACATCGATGTCTTTCAT
>NZ_JBQCTZ010000903.1:0-311 GCF_051963715.1 Neisseria sp. P0001.S005
TTAACCAATCAACTGAAACCTATGAATTTTATCCGTTCCGTCGGGGCAAAAACCCTCGGCTTCATCCAATCGCTGGGTAGCATTACGCTGTTTTTCCTGCACATCCTGGCCAAATCAGACACGGCGTTTGCCCGCCCGCGCCTGAGCATCCGCCAGGTTTACTTTGCAGGCGTGTTGTCTGTCCTAATTGTTGCCGTCTCCGGCCTGTTTGTCGGCATGGTATTGGGCTTGCAAGGCTATACGCAGCTGGCAAAATTCAAATCCGCCGATATTTTGGGCTATATGGTTGCCGCTTCCCTGTTGCGCGAATT
>NZ_JBQCTZ010000904.1:0-311 GCF_051963715.1 Neisseria sp. P0001.S005
CCAGCTTGTTTAAGAACCAAGACATCAATCTCGTTCACAGCAATCAGATTTAATTCACTCAAACGAACTTCAGCATTTGCGGCAGCAGTCAAAGATTTGAAACCACGTTTCGGCAGACGGCGTTGCAAAGGCATTTGACCGCCTTCAAAACCTACCTTGTGGAAGCCACCAGAACGGCTTTTTTGACCTTTATGACCACGACCACCTGTCTTACCCAAGCCGCTACCAATACCACGGCCTACACGACGACTAGCGTGAGTAGCACCCTCAGCAGGTTGAATAGTATTCAAAAACATATTAAGACTCCACTT
>NZ_JBQCTZ010000905.1:0-311 GCF_051963715.1 Neisseria sp. P0001.S005
ATTTTGCCGCAAATGGTAGCGCGCAAACAGGGCTACATCATCAATTTGGGTTCGATTGCCGGCAGTTATGCTTATTCCGGCAGTAATGTCTATGGCGCGACCAAGGCTTTTGTGCGCCAATTCAGTATGAACCTGCGCGCCGAATTGGCAGACAAAAACATCCGCATTACCAATATCGAACCGGGTTTATGCGGCGATACCGAGTTTTCCAACGTTCGTTTCAAAGGCGACGACCAGCGTGCGGCCGAGGTTTATGAGAATGTCGAGTTTATCCAGCCGCAAGATATTGCCGATACCGCTTTATGGCTCTA
>NZ_JBQCTZ010000906.1:0-311 GCF_051963715.1 Neisseria sp. P0001.S005
ATCGTGCTGTCGTTGTTGAGCAGCTGGTCGAACTTGAATTTATAAGACGACATGGACGGCGCTGACAGCTGCCAACTTAAATTGAAATGCAGGGGGACACCCTGTTTGAGTGCTTCTTTAAGCTGGTCGGGCAGATCAGTGCGGAAACGGCTGCTGACGGAAAGCTGTCCGGCATGGGTCAGCTTTGCCTCGGCACGGGTCGCACTGATGCCCTCGCCCGCCGCATTCAGCGACACGGCGAGCAAGAGCGGTACAATCAGCGTTTTACTGCTTTTTAATAAGCGCGTAATAAAAGCCATCTTGATGTTTGT
>NZ_JBQCTZ010000907.1:0-311 GCF_051963715.1 Neisseria sp. P0001.S005
GACGATTGTTGCGGTCGCGTCCTTGAAGGCCGTTGTATTTCACACCCTCTTCGCTGCGAGCCTTGTCGTCCGTTTCAACTCGCGCCTGTTCGCCATCGGCCTGAACGTTCACGTCTTCAACACGGTTTTCCGTAGATTGATGGCGGTTGCGCTCGTTACGGCCGTTGTTGCGGCGGCGTTTATTTCCGTTTTGTTCCGCTTGGTTTTCAGACGGCATCTCAGCCAGTGCGGCCACTTCTTGAACGTTTACGTCTTCAAACGTTTCCTAAACACGGTTAAGCACGTTGTTGCGCTCATCGCGGCGGTTGTTT
>NZ_JBQCTZ010000908.1:0-310 GCF_051963715.1 Neisseria sp. P0001.S005
TATTTGCGTGCGCCTGCGGATGCTTGAACGATAACGGGGGCGTTGACTTGGTCGGCCGCCTCCATGATGGCGCGCATTTGTTCGAGGTTGTTAACGTTGAATGCGGGCAGACCGTAGCTGTTTTCGGCAGCATGGTCCAATAATTGGCGCATGGATACGAGTGCCATGAGGAGCTCCTGAAGTAGTGAAGGGTAAATTTATCCGATAAATTATAATGTTTTTTGAAATGAAAGACTACAAGCTGTTACATTGTTTTTATATATTAACGAACAGGGTCTCGGTTTATAATGGCAGAGTATTGAAAACGGGT
>NZ_JBQCTZ010000909.1:0-309 GCF_051963715.1 Neisseria sp. P0001.S005
GGCAGGCAACATTTCGTGAAGGCGGCAAAGGCACAGCGGCCAAAATTCAGCTAACGTCATGAGATTAAGCTCGGAAATGGAAGATTTGGGAAATACAAGAAGGCAGAGCAGACAGGCAATCCGATAAAAATCAAATTTTTACGATACTCCCGCTTTCAGACGGCCTTGCACACAGAGAAAAGCAAGGTTGGTCAATTATACCCATTCCGCTCTTTTTTATCCACAACCGCCGCAAAATTTTATCCACAAATTCTATCAATGCATAAAACCCGTTGTCACACTTTAGCCAACGAAAAGTTTTTATATTGA
>NZ_JBQCTZ010000910.1:0-308 GCF_051963715.1 Neisseria sp. P0001.S005
GACAGTAAAGGGCGGTTGGCGATTCCTGCCAAATTCCGCGATATTTTGCTGCGCCGTTATACGCCTGCAATTGTGGTTACTCTGGATTCTCGAAAAAAATTATTGATGTACCCCGAGCCCGTTTGGGAAGAAAAAGCCGAGCAGATTTTGAAGTTGAAAGTAGCCGGCAATGAAGCTTTGCAACGGTATCAGAATTTACTGCTGCACAATGCGGAGATTTTGGAATGGGACAGCGCCGGACGCGTTTTGATTCCGGCGAATCTGCGCAAACGCGTGGATTTTGAAAAAGAAGTTACTTTGGTTGGCCG
>NZ_JBQCTZ010000911.1:0-308 GCF_051963715.1 Neisseria sp. P0001.S005
GACAGTAAAGGGCGGTTGGCGATTCCTGCCAAATTCCGCGATATTTTGCTGCGCCGTTATACGCCTGCAATTGTGGTCACACTGGATTCCCGAAAAAAATTATTGATGTACCCCGAGCCCGTTTGGGAAGAAAAAGCCGAGCAGATTTTGAAGTTGAAAGTGGCCGGCAATGAGTCTTTGCAACGGTATCAGAATTTGCTGCTGCACAATGCGGAGATTTTGGAGTGGGATAGCGCCGGACGCGTTTTGATTCCGGCGAATCTGCGCAAACGCGTGGATTTTGAAAAAGAAGTTACTTTGGTTGGCCG
>NZ_JBQCTZ010000912.1:0-306 GCF_051963715.1 Neisseria sp. P0001.S005
GTTATGCTAGGCTACGAAAATGCAGATAACCAATTGTAAATTAAGCAAGATAGTTCAAAAGAAACTACTTAAATTTTTTGTACTCCAAGTTACCGCCCGTTCCGCTGCCGATATTTTGGGCATTCAGCCCAACTCCGCTATCCTGTTCTACCGCAAAATTCGTATGGTTATCAGCCATTATCTGGCCTTGGTTGCCTATGAGGTTTTTGAGGGCCCTGTCGAGTTGGATGAAAGCTATTTCGGCGGACGGCGTAAAGGCAGACGTGGTCGCGGCGCGGCAGGAAAAGTGGTTGTCTTTGGTATTCT
>NZ_JBQCTZ010000913.1:0-305 GCF_051963715.1 Neisseria sp. P0001.S005
GATACCAAAGCTGATGGTGCGGTAGCGAAAGCGGAAGCAGCAGATGCTAAAGCGGTAGCAGCTGATACCAAAGCTGATGGTGCGGTAGCGAAAGCGGAAGCGGCAGATGCTAAAGCTGTAGCAGCTGATACTAAAGCCGGTAAAGCGGCAACAGATGCAGCAGATGCATTAGCGAAAGCAGGCGAAGCTAAAGATGCAGCGAAAGCAGCAGACGATAAAGCTGTAGCGGCAGATGCTAAAGCAGTAGCAGCAGATACCAAAGCTGATGGTGCGGTAGCGAAAGCGGAAGCAGCAGATGCTAAAGC
>NZ_JBQCTZ010000914.1:0-305 GCF_051963715.1 Neisseria sp. P0001.S005
GGAGCGAATTTGTGGTTTGTGGTAATGACCGGACCCGGATTGACACGCAACCACTCGGAACATTGTTTGATGATGCGTACGGATTGACGCATTTCTTCCATACGGCAGAGGTAACGGTCGTAGCAGTCGCCGTTGACGCCGACGGGGATGTCGAAATCCATTTTGTCGTACACTTCGTAAGGCTGTGTCTTACGCACGTCCCATTCCACGCCTGAACCGCGCAACATCACGCCGGTAAAGCCTTTTTGCATGGCGCGCTCAGGAGTGACAACGCCGATGCCGACGGTACGCTGTTTCCAAATACG
>NZ_JBQCTZ010000915.1:0-305 GCF_051963715.1 Neisseria sp. P0001.S005
GGCGGCCTGCCGAAATCGGAAACGCTAAAAAAAATCAAACAACTTAAAGGCTGCAGCATAGACTGGCTTTTGACAGGCGAAGGTTCTCCCTTCCCCGATTCCGAAGCCCCAAAAGCCACAGCAACCGACACACTGGGCAACCCTGTCGATATAGACGAATTTGTCTTCGTACCGCGTTACGACATCCAAGCCGCGGCCGGACACGGTCAGCTCGTCGGCGATGAGCAACCCATGTTCGCCATGGCGTTCCGACGCTATTGGATTGAAAATTATGTAACGCGCGACATCAAAAACCTTTCCGTTAT
>NZ_JBQCTZ010000916.1:0-305 GCF_051963715.1 Neisseria sp. P0001.S005
ATGATGAAAGCAAAGAAAATAATCGTCCCTACCCGTTCTTCTTCGTAATCACGATCGTTTTTATATCTGTCAGAAACCCATATCCATACCAACGCACACAGACTGACCACTATGCCGACAGGGCTACGTAGGTGCGGCGACAGCCAGGCCGGAAGGTTGACGATGATAAGAATCAGCATAGCAATAATACGGGCTACATTATCTCGACTCCCAACATTTCTATTGTCGCCCTTCAGCCAGTAAGAGAGCATCTCCTTAGTATCAAAAGACAGGCCGAATGCCTTTCTCATTTGACGGTAAGACAC
>NZ_JBQCTZ010000917.1:0-305 GCF_051963715.1 Neisseria sp. P0001.S005
GGTTACCAATGGTAATCTGACTTTCAGACGGCCTGAAAAGGCCGTCTGAAAAGACGAAGCAAAGTAAATGCGGCCTATTTAGGCCGCATTTTTTTATGCTTAGATTATGTGTTGGGTTTATTCGATGAATTAATCGTAATAGTAGCTAAAGAGAAATGAATATATCTTTAGCAGTCTATATGAGACCTTTGCAAAATTCCCCAAAATCCCCTAAATTCCCACCAAGATATTTAGGGGATTTTTCATGAGTACCTTCTTTCAGCAAACTGCTCAAGCCATGATCGCCAAACACATCGACCGCTTCC
>NZ_JBQCTZ010000918.1:0-304 GCF_051963715.1 Neisseria sp. P0001.S005
AAGCCAAAATCCACTTGGAAAGCGGCGCGAAAAAAGTGCTGATTTCCGCTCCCGGCGGCGATGACGTTGACGCAACCGTGGTTTACGGCGTAAACGACGACGTGATTACCGACGACATGACCGTTATCTCCAACGCATCTTGTACCACCAACTGCCTGGCACCTGTAGCCAAAGTGTTGAACGAAAACATCGGCATCGTAAACGGCGTGATGACCACCATCCACGCACTGACCAACGACCAAACCGTAACCGACGTACGCCACAAAGACCTGCGCCGTGCGCGTAGCGGCGTGGAAAACATGAT
>NZ_JBQCTZ010000919.1:0-304 GCF_051963715.1 Neisseria sp. P0001.S005
CAAGAGCAGGTAACGTTGATTTCGTGGTAGTTCGGGTGAATACCTTGTTTCATTTGATTTCCTTTCGATTAAGCGGGTACAGGGGTTTTGCCTGTACTTCAGTTAAGCGTGGGATTTTCGCTATTTTTGGCTGTTTCGTCAAGAGGATATTTTGTATGCAGGGCAGTTTCGCAACAGAAGAGAACAGTTTAGAATAGAATATCGAACCAAATATTATGCGGTCAGATTGTAATCTAACTGAAAAGAGGATGTAAAACCTCCTCTAGATGTGAAACTTTAAGAAGAATAATAGTCTGAATAATAT
>NZ_JBQCTZ010000920.1:0-304 GCF_051963715.1 Neisseria sp. P0001.S005
ATCATGTTTTCCACGCCGCTACGCGCACGGCGCAGGTCTTTGTGGCGTACGTCGGTTACGGTTTGGTCGTTGGTCAGCGCGTGGATGGTGGTCATCACGCCGTTTACGATGCCGATGTTTTCGTTCAACACTTTGGCCACAGGCGCCAGGCAGTTGGTGGTACAAGATGCGTTGGAGATAACGGTCATGTTGTTGGTAATCACGTCGTCGTTTACGCCGTAAACGATGGTTGCGTCAACGTCATCGCCGCCGGGAGCGGAAATCAGCACTTTTTTCGCGCCGCTTTCCAAGTGGATTTTGGCTT
>NZ_JBQCTZ010000921.1:0-304 GCF_051963715.1 Neisseria sp. P0001.S005
GAAAAAGAGTAGAAACGATAACGCAATCCGACTGTACAAGCAAGACAAAATCTTTCATCTTTTAACGTTTAAGGAGTGAAAATAGATTATCGTTTGATTTTAAAGAAATAAAAAAACAGTTTTATTGAGCTTGATGTGGGGAGATTGTTGACAGTTTGAGTAAGGAGAAGGTTTTTTGCAAAGGATAAATAGCAAAAAACCTCTTGACTGAATCAAGAGGTTTTTTAAATTTGGTGCCCAGGGTCGGACTCGAACCGACACACCTTGCGGCGGGGGATTTTGAGTCCCCTGCGTCTACCAATTT
>NZ_JBQCTZ010000922.1:0-303 GCF_051963715.1 Neisseria sp. P0001.S005
GTACTTTCTATAAAACAGTTTTTGCTTTCAAAACAGATATTGAAAACATCCGTTTAAATCAATAAATCGGGCCGTCTAAACAGAATATCCTTTCAGACGGCCTTGCAATAGGGGTTTGCCGATAAGCAAAGGCCGTCTGAAACCTTATTCTTCAATCACTTGAGGAACGATATACAGACGGTTGCGCACTTCGGGAGCAACAGCCTGATATTCGGCAGCATGATCAGTTTCAGTCACTTTATCTTCGCGCAGGCGCAAAGCGGCTTCGTGCGGATGCGCCATGGGTTCGATGCCGTCGGTATT
>NZ_JBQCTZ010000923.1:0-303 GCF_051963715.1 Neisseria sp. P0001.S005
GGCATTAATGTGGTCGAACGGATTGCATTACATGTCGGCGAAAATGTGGAAAATGAACGTTATCTGCATACTAAAGCAGATAAATTGGGGCATTTGATTTTCGATTGATGGACAGGCATAACGGTGTTTTTTGCGATTAAATAAAATATTCTATATTCTTTCAATGGGATATATTTTTATTTAAATAAAAACCTTGCGCGTAGCCTGATTTTTTGATTTAATGTCAGCTTATCGGGTGATTAGCTCAGTTGGTAGAGCGTCTGCCTTACAAGCAGAATGTCGGCGGTTCGACTCCGTCATCAC
>NZ_JBQCTZ010000924.1:0-301 GCF_051963715.1 Neisseria sp. P0001.S005
TTCAACACCGCCGCCAAATACCAAATCGATATGCCCATCACTCAAACCCTGCTGCAACTCATCCGCAAAGAAATGACACCGCAGCAAGTCGTTGAACGCCTGATGGAACGAAGCGCTCGCTTCGAATAAACGGTCGCGCCGTCTGCCATTCAGACGGTCTGACGCACAATATGGCAGCCATAAGGCCGTCTGAAGGGAAACACATGAACCAATCACTAAACAACCTGGAAATCAACGTTTACCAACTTGTCCAAAAATTTGAAACGCTGGTTTCAGAAAACCGCCGTCTCAACGAAGAAAT
>NZ_JBQCTZ010000925.1:0-301 GCF_051963715.1 Neisseria sp. P0001.S005
CACAACGTGGTTTACGAAAACCACCTGAAAAACCATGAAGCACCGGAAGACTGCGAATTCTATATGTGCGGCCCTCCGATCATGAACCAGTCCGTGATCAAAATGCTCAAAGATTTGGGCGTGGAAGACGAAAACATCCTCTTGGACGATTTCGGCGGTTAACAGACAAAAAGGAAGAAACTTCGGTTTCTTCCTTTTTTATTGCCAGGCCGTCTGAAAACCATACTGAGACCTTTGCAAAATTCCTTTCCTTCCAACAGCCGAAATCCAAACAAGGGTTTTCAGCTGTTTTCTCCTCCAA
>NZ_JBQCTZ010000926.1:0-299 GCF_051963715.1 Neisseria sp. P0001.S005
ACGTGGATGATACCGCGCTCTACACGACCGGTTACTACTGTACCACGGCCAGAGATAGAGAATACGTCTTCGATAGGCAACAAGAAAGGTTTGTCCACAGCACGCTCAGGTGTTGGGATGTAGCTGTCCAGAGCAGCAGCCAACTCGAAGATTTTTTCTTCGTAAGCAGCATCACCTTCCAAAGCTTTCAGTGCGGAACCTTGTACGATTGGGCAGTCGTCGCCTGGGAAGTCGTAGCTTGACAACAAGTCACGGATTTCCATTTCAACCAGTTCCAACAGCTCGGCATCGTCAACCAT
>NZ_JBQCTZ010000927.1:0-299 GCF_051963715.1 Neisseria sp. P0001.S005
CATGTGAACGGTTTGCTGGTGGTCGAAGAAAACGGCGTGCTGATTGGCGCGCTGAACATGCACGATTTATTGATGGCGCGAATTGTCTGAAACGACGGCAAAAACGTTTTCAGACGGCCTTATGCTAGAATAGGCCGTCTGAAATAAGGAAACCTTATGCAAAACCTCTCTTCCGACCTGCAACAACGCGCTTTAGGTATCAAACTGCTGATACTGGATGTGGACGGCGTTTTGACCGACGGCCGCATTTTTATCCGCGACAACGGCGAAGAAATCAAATCGTTCCACACTTTGGACGG
>NZ_JBQCTZ010000928.1:0-299 GCF_051963715.1 Neisseria sp. P0001.S005
AAAAAAGAAAAAGCGGATATCGTACAGCAAAAGGAAAAACCGAAACCTATCGAGAAACCTAAGCCCGAGCCTAAGCCAGAACCCAAACCTGAGCCTAAGCCCGAGCCAAAACCTGAACCAAAACCAGAGCCGAAGGCAGAGCCTAAACCATCTCCCAAAGCATCTGAACACTCAGGCAGCAAAACCGGGCCGAATACTGCTGAAAACGGTAAAGGCAACGGAGAAGGCAAAGCCTTGGGCGGAGAAGGAAAAGGCAACGGCGGCGGTACGAAAGGTACAGGCAGCGGCCGTGGCGAAGG
>NZ_JBQCTZ010000929.1:0-298 GCF_051963715.1 Neisseria sp. P0001.S005
CCGTTACCGTCTTTGATGGTTACAGTGTGAGTACCGTTGCCGTTGTCTTTAACGTCGGCTTCAGCGTTCTTACCGTCTTTAACGATAGTAGTAGTGGTATTACCTTCGCCATCAGTGATGGTTACAGTGTGAGTACCATCGCCGTTGTCTTTAACGTCGGCTTTAGCATTCTTACCATCTACACCGTCTTTACCGTCTTTAACGATGGTAGTAGTGACTGTACCGGTCTCAAGATCAGTAATAGTGATTGTATGGGTACCGTCACCATTATCTACAACTTCACCTGTGATGCTGCCAC
>NZ_JBQCTZ010000930.1:0-298 GCF_051963715.1 Neisseria sp. P0001.S005
GGCTTTCGCTTTCGCCCTGCCAGCCGATTACCTGCAACAGTGCGTGTTTGAGCAAATCGAGACCCGCGCCGGTTATGGCGTACAGGCTGATGACGGTGTCCGCGCCGGTTTGCGCGAGGCCGTCTGAACGGATGGCGACGGGTTCGCCGGTCAGGTCGGCTTTGTTGTGGATTTCGATTTTTTTCACACCTTCGGGCAGGCTGTTCAAAATGGCTTGGGTTTTGGCGTTCACGCCTTCGCGCGGGTGAATCAGAATCAGGGCGACATCGGCTTCGGAGACGGCTTTGCGGCTGCGCTC
>NZ_JBQCTZ010000931.1:0-297 GCF_051963715.1 Neisseria sp. P0001.S005
CCATACTTCCACAACGGCAGCGTTTGGGAATTGGATAAAGCCGTCAACATCATGGCGAAAGCTCAATTGGGTAAAACTCTGGCTCCGGAAGAAACTGAAAACATCGTTGCCTTCTTGAAAGCCCTCTCCGGCAATGTTCCTGAATCTGCCCGAACCATGCCTGAGCTGCCTGTATCCACCGATGTCAAATCCCAACCTGACAACAAATAAGGTTTAGCACAAAACAAAGATAGTGTATTGCATAGTCAAATATCTTTACATTTCTTGACGTTGAAAGAATACGCACCCCGACCTATT
>NZ_JBQCTZ010000932.1:0-297 GCF_051963715.1 Neisseria sp. P0001.S005
TGAAGACAGTATCGGCAAACGTTTCGTTATCGGGGTGCCGAAGCTTGAATTCAAAGCAGGCTTTACTTTGCAATAGGCCGTCTGAAAAATAGAAAACCGGAACATGCTAAATGTTCCGGTTTTCTATTTTTCAGACGGCCTTATTCAGTCTTTGCAAGGCTGTACCAATACCCACGGCACCACGACAACCGCCCACATTTCCTGAGACCTTTGCAAAATTCCCCAAAATCCCCTAAATTCCCACCAAGACATTTAGGAGATTTCTCATGAGCACCTTCTTCCAGCAAACCGCACAAG
>NZ_JBQCTZ010000933.1:0-296 GCF_051963715.1 Neisseria sp. P0001.S005
GAAGTGATGAAGTACACCAGCACATACACAACCATATCGGCGACGGTCATCACGACATCGCGCAGCGCCAGCGCGGTTTGCATCACTTTGGCGGACACGCGTCCTGCAAATTCGTCCTGATAAAAGCCCAGGCTTTGACCCAGCATCAGGCGGTGGAAATTCCAGCGCAGGCGCATGGGGAACACGCCTTGCAGGGTTTGCAGGCGTACATTGGAAGCGAAAAAGGTCCAAACGGCAAAAAATGCCACCATGGCCATCATGCCGATTAATGCATGGCCTTTTTCAACAAAAAGCGT
>NZ_JBQCTZ010000934.1:0-296 GCF_051963715.1 Neisseria sp. P0001.S005
TTGCCGATGCCTGCGCCCAAAGCGGTAATCAGCGTGGCGACTTCTTGGCTGGCCAGCATTTTTTCAAAACGTGCTTTCTCGACGTTCAAAATTTTACCTTTGAGCGGCAAGATCGCTTGGAATTTGCGGTCGCGGCCTTGCATGGCGGAACCGCCTGCGGAGTCGCCCTCGACGAGGTAGAGTTCGGACAGGGCAGGGTCTTTTTCTTGGCAGTCGGCCAGTTTGCCCGGCAGGCCCAAACCGTCCATCACGCCTTTGCGGCGGGTAATTTCGCGTGCTTTGCGGGCGGCTTCGCG
>NZ_JBQCTZ010000935.1:0-296 GCF_051963715.1 Neisseria sp. P0001.S005
CCTGTTGTAGGAATTTATACAGATACAGATCCGGCCAAGACCGGCGTTCAAGTTTCGGCTTATGCAAAAAATTTAGGTGGTATTGCTCAAATTCCCAATGTCAACGAAGTTTATCAAACCTTGATGGATTGTGTGGCAGCATACGGTAAATAATTGCTGGGGAGTCGGATTTATTTTCTGAGTAAATGCTTTAGAAATGATATAATTCCGCTCTATTTGCCAAGATTTATACAAATTTGGTTTTATCATGTTGGTGAAAACCGAATTGGATTTTATATAAAGAATGTATCAAAAGC
>NZ_JBQCTZ010000936.1:0-296 GCF_051963715.1 Neisseria sp. P0001.S005
TTGCCGATGCCTGCGCCCAAAGCGGTAATCAGCGTGGCGACTTCTTGGCTGGCCAGCATTTTTTCAAAACGTGCTTTTTCGACGTTCAAAATTTTACCTTTGAGCGGCAAAATCGCTTGGAATTTGCGGTCGCGACCTTGCATGGCGGAACCGCCTGCGGAGTCGCCCTCGACGAGATAGAGTTCGGACAGGGCAGGGTCTTTTTCTTGGCAGTCGGCAAGTTTGCCCGGCAGGCCCAAACCGTCCATCACGCCTTTGCGGCGGGTAATTTCGCGTGCTTTGCGGGCGGCTTCGCG
>NZ_JBQCTZ010000937.1:0-296 GCF_051963715.1 Neisseria sp. P0001.S005
GACACTCAAAAACGGGTAGCCATGGGCTACATCAAAGGCGTATTCGGCATTAAAGGCTGGCTTAAAATTGCCGCCAACACCGAATATACCGACAGCCTGCTGGACTACCCCGAGTGGCAGTTGTGCAAGGATGGCAAAACCCTGAATGTTGTGCTTGAGGCAGGTAAAATTGTCAATGGTGAACTTCAGGTCAAATTTGAAGGTATAGACGATCGCGATCAAGCATTTGCCTTGCGCGGCTATACCATCGAAATCCCCAGAGAGTCATTCGCCCCTACTGAGGAAGACGAATACTA
>NZ_JBQCTZ010000938.1:0-296 GCF_051963715.1 Neisseria sp. P0001.S005
CCGCATAAAGATGTGGACGGCTTCCACCCTTACAACGTCGGCCGCCTGGTCGTCAAAATGCCGCTGATGCGCCCTTGCACACCCAAAGGCGTGATGACTTTGTTGGAAGCCTACTGTATCGACCCGAAAGGCAAAAAAGCGGTCGTCGTCGGCGCATCCAATATTGTCGGCCGCCCGCAGGCGTTGGAATTGCTGCTGTCCCGCGCGACGGTAACCATTTGCCACAGCGCCACGCAAAACCTTGCCGATGAAGTTGCTGCCGCAGATATTTTGGTGGTCGGCGTAGGCATTCCGAA
>NZ_JBQCTZ010000939.1:0-296 GCF_051963715.1 Neisseria sp. P0001.S005
GAGCAGACCATGAGCCAAAACAAACAACCGGCACAACCCGAAAAACGAACCCTTTTCAAAACTGCCCTTGCCGCCGGTGCCATCGGCGTTGCCGGTTATTTTGCCGGTAAAAAACAAGGCGAAACCGCCGCCGAAACCCAAAACAACCAACATTCCGAGCTGGCCTATCCGTGTTATGGCGAGCATCAGGCAGGCATCGTTACGCCACACCAGCTCTTCGGCATCATGTGTGCCTTTGACGTTACCGCCAAAGACGCCAAACAACTTGAAAACCTGTTCCGCGCCCTGACCGCCCG
>NZ_JBQCTZ010000940.1:0-296 GCF_051963715.1 Neisseria sp. P0001.S005
TCGCGTTTTTCGGCACGCATCACATCGCGCGGATAAGGAATCGGGGCGCGGCTGAAATAGATGGCGTTGCGGTTTTTGTCGAGGATGACTTTGACGACGTTAGGATTTATAAACTCGTCAAAATCGTGCAATTCGTGGGCGGCGGTCGCCATTTGCACATTGTTTTCAACCAAAACTTCGGCTGTACGGTTGATAAGTTCGGGATCGATTAAAGGCTCGTCGCCTTGTACGTTCACAACAATCAGATGCTGCGGCAGTTTCAGCGTATTGGCCGCTTCGGCAAGGCGCGTTGTACC
>NZ_JBQCTZ010000941.1:0-296 GCF_051963715.1 Neisseria sp. P0001.S005
CAGAAAGAAGGGCGTGGCGTTATCGTATATTTGCGCCAAGAAGGCAGGGGCATTGGTTTGATAAACAAAATCCGTGCTTATCGTCTGCAAGATCAGGGCTTGGATACGGTCGAGGCCAATGTAGCGCTCGGCCTTCCTGTCGATGCGCGCGACTTCACTTTGGCTAAGCAGATTTATGATTATCTGCATATTCGTGAGGTCAGATTGTTGACTAATAACCCTGAAAAAATCCAAACGTTGAAAGATTCCGGCATTAATGTGGTCGAACGGATTGCATTACATGTCGGCGAAAATGT
>NZ_JBQCTZ010000942.1:0-296 GCF_051963715.1 Neisseria sp. P0001.S005
TTCTGTTGTTTTTCCAAGTCTCTCATGACTTGGTCGTTGGCGTTGTTGATATAACGCGTGTAACGCAGGAAGCGGGTTTTTTGACCGGCATCGGCGTTTTTCAGGAAGAGGGCAACCGCGTTGGGCTGGCTGTTTTTATAGTTGCCGGACACAAAACGCGAAATTTGGGCGCGCGTGTTGGAAACTTCGGCTTTCAACTGGTTGGCATCAGCATTGAGTTTTTGGAATTTTTCCCATGCGTCGCGTTGTTTGCGGTTGATGCCGGAGAGGTTGTTGCGTGTTTGTTGCAGCTGTTT
>NZ_JBQCTZ010000943.1:0-295 GCF_051963715.1 Neisseria sp. P0001.S005
GTCCAAAGGGCAACTTCATTGTTGTGGTGCGCAAAGTGCAACGCGAGAGCTGTACCCCACGAACCTGCGCCGATGACAGTAATTTTCATGTTTCTCTTCCATATGGGAACGGGGCTTACTTTAAAACAAACGGCTTTGGGGTGCAAGGGCAGCGTTTGTGAAAAATATTTTGTGCCGTTTAAAAAGCCTTATGCCGTCTGAAAGTTCAGACGGCCTGCTTCGGTTTATGATTTATTGTTACCGGAATGGTAGGCATCGTAGGCGTAGTAGTCGTAGCTGTTGTTGGCTTCGCGCT
>NZ_JBQCTZ010000944.1:0-295 GCF_051963715.1 Neisseria sp. P0001.S005
GTCCATGCCGTACCCATTGTGCGGCTGATTCATAATCCTGTTGTTCAAATGCTTGTTGCAAATCTTGATATAGGTTGCTTTGTACTTCTTGGATTTCTTGATCCAGCGCTCGGATGGCATCATGGTTTTGTTCCATTTGTGCATCCATTAATGTTTCTCGCCATTCCATCTGCTGCATGAGGAACTCTGGTGAGAACGAAGTGTGTTCAGGTGCATCGGCATCGATATTTTGGCTTTTCAAGAGATAAGCAGCCCGATCAATAGGGCTTTTTAATGTGCGGTAGGCATCATTAAT
>NZ_JBQCTZ010000945.1:0-293 GCF_051963715.1 Neisseria sp. P0001.S005
AGAAATTTACAGGGTTAACGTTATACAGTATCATTTTAATGTTTTAATTTTCTTTCAGACGGCCTGTTGTCCGTATTTGGGCAAGGGCGGTTTTAGGCTTATGAATTCTGTATTGTTGACCGGATTGCTGCAAAGGCTGCTGATTGCGCTTGTCGCATTAGCGGCGTTGTGGGCTGTATATTTTTGGGCGGTATCGCCATGAGTATCGTGGTGGAGAATCTGACGGTCAGCTATCAGCGCAGGCCGGTGGTGCACCATGTCGATATGGTGTTTGAAGATGGCAAGATGTGGAC
>NZ_JBQCTZ010000946.1:0-293 GCF_051963715.1 Neisseria sp. P0001.S005
CCTGTAGGGTTAATCTTTTGTCCCATAGCTTTTCCTTAGTTGCCCACTGTCACGTTAATATGACAAGTTTGTTTCTCGATGCGGTTACCGCGACCTTTGGCACGAGCTTGGAAACGTTTCAAGCTTGGGCCTTTGTCAACAAAGATAGTTACCACTTTCAGTTCGTCAATGTCAGCACCATTATTGTGCTCGGCATTGGCGATTGCTGATTCCAACACTTTTTTAATCAGCTCAGCACCTTTTTTAGGGCTGAATGCCAAGATATTCAAAGCTTGGGCAACGTCTTTACCACG
>NZ_JBQCTZ010000947.1:0-293 GCF_051963715.1 Neisseria sp. P0001.S005
CGCCCTCTGTTTGCCTATGAAATGGTCGGCATCTGCGCAGAAGACCACCCGCTTGCCGACAAAGACGTTTGGGAAGCCGAAGACTTCATCGACGAAACCTTGATTACTTATCCCGTCCCCGACGAAATGCTGGATTTGCCCAAAAAAGTGCTGCTGCCCAAAGGCATTAATCCGCCGCGCCGCCACAGCGAGTTGACCATCGCCATTATTCAGCTAGTTGCCAGCAAACGCGGCATCGCCGCCCTGCCCTACTGGACGGTCATGCCGTATTTGGAAAAAGGCTACGTCGTCCA
>NZ_JBQCTZ010000948.1:0-293 GCF_051963715.1 Neisseria sp. P0001.S005
CCCAGCCGGGAGCGCGTGACCCACCGGCGGCCCAGCGCCAGGCCGGACGACAGCGGGAACATGATGACAAACAGACCGCCCCTCCACCAGGCGGGACCGCGCTGCGGTACCGCGGTGGGTTTTTCCACCGGGCCGCTGCCTGCGCGGCGCTAGTGTTCGTCCCGCCTGGTGGTCTCTAAGGAGCTGCGTGCGGCGGCGCGGGGGGCGGCGTTTTTGTCATCGGGTGGGGTCTGGGGGGCGGGGCGGGTGGGGCGGCGGGTTGTGGGGGGGGTGTGTGGGGGGGGGGGGGGGGG
>NZ_JBQCTZ010000949.1:0-292 GCF_051963715.1 Neisseria sp. P0001.S005
TTGTCTTCCAAGGCCATTTCCAAACCTTCACGGATCACGCGTTCTTTGAGTTCGGGCGTGGTAATCGGTGTGTCGACTTCAATGCGGCGGACGAAGATGCGACCCATCCAGTCGGCGCTGGAGATAAAGGTATCGTCTGCGCCGTTGTTATGGAATCAATACACGCGCGAGTGTTCGAGTTGGCGGCCGATGATGGAACGGACGCGGATGTTTTCGGACAATCCTTTTACACCCGGGCGCAAAGTACACATACCGCGCACAATCAGGTCGATTTGCACGCCTGCCGCGCTGG
>NZ_JBQCTZ010000950.1:0-291 GCF_051963715.1 Neisseria sp. P0001.S005
GAAGTTAAATCGAAATTCGCATTCTTTCAAGAACAGCGGGAAAGATTTGCGATCGATTCCGTTGTATTTTCGCAAGAAACGTTTTGCCTGATTCCAAAAATTCTCAATGCCGTTAATGTGGTTCTGACGGTCGACAAATTCCTTGGAATGGTTGATGCGGTAATGGATAAAACCGCTCACGTCCAACTTATCATAGCTGCTCAGGCTATCCGTGTAAACAATGCTGTCCGGCATGATTTTCTTTTTGATGACAGGGAATAACGTTTCAGACTTGGCATTATCCACCACAAC
>NZ_JBQCTZ010000951.1:0-291 GCF_051963715.1 Neisseria sp. P0001.S005
CGGGTAAACTCAGGCATCATGGATTTGAACGCGGCCGTACGGTCTTCGGAAATAGGGCCTTTAGGCTGGGAAGGCGCACCGCTGCCGCCGCAGGCGGAAAGCGTAAGCGCTACTGCTGCCAGGGCAACTGGGATAAAACGGGTTTTCATATGGAGTGTGTCCTATTGTGATGATATGATTATCGTTAAATTTAGAATCAGCCGGCCAAACGCTTAGGCCGTCTGATAAGGCGTTATCATACCTTAAACCCAAGTCTGAAACGAGTATAGAAAGGAAACGATATGGCAATTT
>NZ_JBQCTZ010000952.1:0-291 GCF_051963715.1 Neisseria sp. P0001.S005
ATTGCCGATACCGCTTTATGGCTCTATCAGCGTCCGGCGCGGATGAACGTCAATTCCATCGAAATCATGCCGGTTGCTCAGACCTTTGCAGGCATGAAAGTTTACCGTGACGCGCCTGCTCCGGTGAAGGCAGAAACGTTTGAGAAACAAAGTATGTCTTTGTTTGGAAAGATTAAATCTTGGTTTAAGTAATCGGCATTAGGCCGTCTGAACATTTCAGACGGCCTCTTTGTTATCTGAAATTGAACAAACACGTTATAATGTAATTTTTTATTAACAAGGCCGTCTGAA
>NZ_JBQCTZ010000953.1:0-289 GCF_051963715.1 Neisseria sp. P0001.S005
GTGGCGAGAGTTACCGTGATGGATGCAGGGCAAGGTTTGTCGGTATTGATACAATCGCGTAACCGCAATCTGTTGTTTGATACGGGAACGGACCAAGTGGCACAAACAGGTCTTGTGCCGAGTTTGAACGCTATGGGTGTGCGCCGTTTGGACAGCCTGATTTTGTCGCACCATGATATGGACCATGACGGTGGTTTTCAAAGTATAGCGGCTGTCGGTACCGATAAGTTGCGTGCCGGACAACCTGAGTTTTATCCGAATGCAGAGTTTTGCCAAGAAGACAACTGGC
>NZ_JBQCTZ010000954.1:0-288 GCF_051963715.1 Neisseria sp. P0001.S005
TTGTGGGTGAGTGCCGGTATTGCCGTTTTTCTGGGTTGGTTTTTCAAACCGATGCGCTGGTTTATCCCTTTGGGCGTATGTTTGGCGTATTTGGCCGTTGATTTGTATGGCGGCGACATCAAACACGCAGACGGCTTCCTGCTCAAATACCTGTTAAGCAGCCAGTCGGCGATTATGTGGCAATGCGCGTTTGTGTTCTTTGCCTTGTTTGCCTATATCGTCGGCGCGATAGCGGCGGTGCGCAAAAATGTGCCGTCCAATACGCTTTTGGGCATGGGTACCGTGTTT
>NZ_JBQCTZ010000955.1:0-288 GCF_051963715.1 Neisseria sp. P0001.S005
TGTGATTCCAGTTGTCGTGGGTTCGAGCCCCATCAGCCACCCCAGATGAAAGCCTGCATATTGTATGCAGGCTTTTTTCCGTTTATACCCGAATTTTACTTCAGATTTAATTGGGTTTCAAAAAAGTATTTATCAAACCGTTTCATCATGGTAGCGGCAAAAATGGCGTTTGCTGTGTTATCAAATATCAATGAATACGCAATCAAGCCCAAATATTGTACCGTTCGGTATCTTTTTATGGCGTTTCGCCGTTATCCTTTATAATACCCCGATTATTTTCTGTTTCAT
>NZ_JBQCTZ010000956.1:0-287 GCF_051963715.1 Neisseria sp. P0001.S005
CCCGGCTGCCACATCGTAGTGTCTTTTTTACGGTCGGCATAAACTTCTTTCATGCCTTTGTGGGCGAAGAAGATGTCGGTCGAACCGTTTTTGCCTTGTTCGATGCGGATGATGAACTTGTCGCGTTCGCTGGTAGAGTAGATGCCGCCCAAACCGACTTTATCTAACAGGCGGCGCAGGCTGTCTTGAGGGATTTTGGCTCGGTTTTCTGCCCACTCGGTTTCCATTTGGCCGATGGCAGGTTCTTCAGATTTGATGTCGAAACCGTTTTCTTGCCAGAACACTTT
>NZ_JBQCTZ010000957.1:0-287 GCF_051963715.1 Neisseria sp. P0001.S005
GTCGCACTCAACATCATTGTTTTTGGCAGCATGGTTGCCTATCGGACACAACATAAAACCGCCAAACCCGAATCTGCCTTGGAAGGCGGCACACACGAATTATTGCGCCCGTCTTCTTTGGACGCGCCCAAAGCCGAGCCGCAGCAGGCATCGCAACCCGATTGGGTGGTGGTCGAATCAGACGGCCTGATTATGGCTGAACCTGAATCCGAAGAAGCGGAAGCCTTGCGTAAAAAGCAAGAAGCGCAGCAGTTGAAAGAGAAAAAAGAAAAAATGCGCCGCGAGAA
>NZ_JBQCTZ010000958.1:0-287 GCF_051963715.1 Neisseria sp. P0001.S005
ACCCGTGCCATCAAAACCTGTAACATCGTTTTGGAAGAATCCGACCAACTGTTTGTTCCACAAATCAAATCATGGCGCTTGAACGAGCGCCACTACGGCCAGCTGCAAGGTATGGATAAAAAACAGACCGCAGAAAAATACGGCGACGAGCAAGTCCACATCTGGCGCCGCAGCTACGACACCCTGCCTCCGCTGCTCGATCCTAAAGACCCTCACTCCGCCCACAACGACCGCCGCTATGCCAACCTGCCTAGCGATGTCGTACCTGATGGCGAAAACCTCAAAGT
>NZ_JBQCTZ010000959.1:0-287 GCF_051963715.1 Neisseria sp. P0001.S005
CAAGCCTACAAATGGGACAGCAAAAGCTACGGCATAGGCGCACAAATCCTCGCCGGCCTCAACGTCAAAAAACTGCGTGTCCTCGGCCAGCCGTCATCCTTCACCGGCCTCACCGGCTTCGGCCTCGAAGTCGTCGGCTTTGAAGAAGCTGAAAAATAATCTTGCTTGATTATCTCTCAAAGCAAATGAAACAAAAGGCCGTCTGAAAGTTTTCAGACGGCCTGAGACCTTTGCAAAATTCCCCAAAATCCCCTAAATTCCTACTAAGCCATTTAGGGGATTTCCAT
>NZ_JBQCTZ010000960.1:0-287 GCF_051963715.1 Neisseria sp. P0001.S005
ATACGGCTGAAGCTGTTGGCGTTGCTGACGGTAAAGCCTTGGGTGTTCGGGGCTTGCAGTTTCATGTCTTCGTCAGTTAGCGTGGACATGGCGGCGCGTTCGGCTTCGGCTTTTTGCTGGGCGGCAGCCTGCTCTTTGCGGGCTTTTTCAGCGGCGGCCAAACGGGCTTCGGCGGCTTTTTTACGCGCTTCGGCTTCGGCTTTGCGTTGATCGGCTTTGCGTTTTTCCAAATCTTTCAAGAGATTGTTGAGGCGTTGCTCGTTTTCTCTGTGGTTGATTTTCTTTTG
>NZ_JBQCTZ010000961.1:0-285 GCF_051963715.1 Neisseria sp. P0001.S005
GGTGTAAAACCGTTAAAATAACGATTTCCACTAATCTACGGAACCAGTATGCCTCAGCCGACCGCCAAACATATTTTGCACGAAGTATTCGGTTATCCCGAAATTCGTGGCAAGCAGTATGCTATTGTCAATGCTTTGGCCGGCGGCGAGAGTTTGTTGGTGCTAATGCCGACGGGCGGGGGCAAGTCTTTGTGTTACCAGTTTCCGGCGCTGATGCGCGTAGGCGTGGCGGTTGTCGTATCGCCGCTGATTGCGTTGATGAACGATCTAGTGGCCAGCCTGCAT
>NZ_JBQCTZ010000962.1:0-284 GCF_051963715.1 Neisseria sp. P0001.S005
AACACTTTGGCATCGCGCAAAGGATAAATTTCGTCTTTTGGAATCAAATCCCACATACCCAATCGCTGCATGATTTCGCGCGACAAGTGTGTCAATGCGATTTCACGACCGTCATACGGCGGATTTTGCAACACTTCTAAAGGACTTCTTTCAATCAGGGTTATGTTCAAACCGCTTCCGGCCAACTCTGCGGCAAAACTTAATCCTGCAGGGCCTGCGCCGACGACGAGAATATCACTGTGTAAGCTCATGGGAGGAATTCCTTGTATTCAACTGATACGGAT
>NZ_JBQCTZ010000963.1:0-281 GCF_051963715.1 Neisseria sp. P0001.S005
TTTTGCGCTTGAACTTGTGAAGGCTGGAATGCCAAGTGAGGAACACGATGGTCAGTTTCCGCTTCAATCAGGCGGGCAATATCAATGATGTCGGCAACCACGGCAGAAGCAGTCGGCAATGCACCGGCGCCTGCACCGTAATACAAGGTTTCACCAACCATATCGGCATTGACACGGACAGCATTCATCACGCCGTTAACGTTAGCCAGCAGACGGCTTTCAGGAATCAGAGTAGGGTGTACACGCAACTCGATGCCTTTGTCGGTTTTACGGGTAATACC
>NZ_JBQCTZ010000964.1:0-277 GCF_051963715.1 Neisseria sp. P0001.S005
ATCCATGCCCGGTCGCGCTTTGATTAATAAAAAACGCCACCCAAAATTTTTTAGGATTATGTAAAACAAAAAAAAAAAAACACCGAAAAAAACAAACAAAAAATCCTCCAAAAAAAAAAAAAAAATTACCAAATTAAAAAAAACAAAACAAAACTTTAAAAAAATTCCCGTTAATAATACCTTAAACAAAAATATAAAAAAATTTGCGAAAAAAACAAAAAAATTTAAAACAAACACTAAATTTAAAATAAAAATTAAGAGCCGATTTTAAATTTTT
>NZ_JBQCTZ010000965.1:0-276 GCF_051963715.1 Neisseria sp. P0001.S005
GAAGGCGGAGCAGAGCTTTTTGTTGTGAAATCAGATTTCACTTTAATACTCTGAGGCCGTCTGAAAATATTACAGATGGAGTGTTCTGCGTGTCATGTTTCGCAGCGTGTATTTAGATTGTTCAGACGGCCTGAGGGGTTAGTTTTGCTTTGCCGTCAAAAGCGACAGCAATAGTCTTTTTTCATTTTCGGTCAAACCAGTTTGAATACTTTTTTGCTTTAAAGTTTCGATTTGACTGTATTTTAATTCATTTAACAACTTTTTCATGCCGATTTG
>NZ_JBQCTZ010000966.1:0-275 GCF_051963715.1 Neisseria sp. P0001.S005
TCTTTAGTCGCGTTTTCTTTCAAGAACGCTTCGCCTTTTTCCAAGTTTACTTTGGCATCTTCAGCACGTTTGGCAGTGGCTTTTTCTTGTTGCTCTTGCAGGAATTTCATCATCACTTCCTGAGCTTGGGCTTCAGTCATTTTGACTTCTTTACCTTCAAACATGGCTTCCATGGCTTCGGTGAAGACTTTCAAATCGATTTCCGTACCTTGGTCTTTCATTTGTTTCAATGAACGGCCGATGTCCACACCCATTGCGTAGCTGGCTTGTTGGGC
>NZ_JBQCTZ010000967.1:0-275 GCF_051963715.1 Neisseria sp. P0001.S005
GAGTAGCGCACCAGGCGGTGAACGCCGGTTTCGGTACGCAGCAGGCCGTAGGCGTATTCGCCTTCCACGCGGATGGTGGCACGGTTGATGCCTGCGATTTCGCCGTCGTCTTCTTCAAGGATTTCAATTTTGAAGCCTTTGCGTTCGGCGTAGCGGCTGTACATGCGGAACAGCATGCCTGCCCAATCTTCGGCTTCCGTACCGCCCGCGCCTGCGGTGATGTCGATAAAGCAGTTGTTCGGGTCGGCAGGCTGGTTGAACATTCGTTTGAATTC
>NZ_JBQCTZ010000968.1:0-274 GCF_051963715.1 Neisseria sp. P0001.S005
GCAGTAGCGGCAGATGCTAAAGCAGTAGCGGCAGATACCAAAGCGGGTCAAGCTAAGACAGCGGCAGCTGCGGCAGACACTAAAGCGGGTCAAGCTTTAACGAAAGCAGGCGAAGCAGCACAAGCGGCAGCGGCAGCAGATACCAAAGCGGGTAAAGCACAAAAACGAGCAGACGATGCTTACAATTTAGCAAGTCAAGCAGATACCAAAGCTGATGGTGCGGTAGCGAAAGCGGAAGCGGCAGATGCTAAAGCTGTAGCAGCTGATACTAAAG
>NZ_JBQCTZ010000969.1:0-273 GCF_051963715.1 Neisseria sp. P0001.S005
AACGAAAACCTGGCTGTTGCTACTGTTACCGGTAAAAAACGCTAATCGGTAGTTAATATAAGAAAACCGTATCAGATAAATCTGATACGGTTTTTGTTTTACATATAAAATCATTTGCTATAAAACTTAGGCAAATGTAACAGCATATGTACTTTATAAGATTGAAGCAATTTCATTGCGAAGCTTATTAAGAAAGCGTCCATGCCGTACCCATTGTGCGGCTGATTCATAATCCTGTTGTTCAAATGCTTGTTGCAAATCTTGATATAGGTT
>NZ_JBQCTZ010000970.1:0-273 GCF_051963715.1 Neisseria sp. P0001.S005
GATTGGAGGAGAAAACAGCTGAAAACCCTTGTTTGGATTTCGGCTGTTGGAAGGAAAGGAATTTTGCAAAGGTCTCATGCCGTCTGAAAACCAAAAACAGGCAGGACATCCTGCCTGTTTTTTTATTTGTGATGATTAAAATTTATATTCTAACTGACCACGAATAACGTTTACATCCTGCTTATCCGTACCGACTGTAGGCGTAACCTGTTTGCCGGCCAAATAGAAGCCTTTGAGTTTCCAGTTTTTCCAAGGAATATAGGTCGCACCGAT
>NZ_JBQCTZ010000971.1:0-272 GCF_051963715.1 Neisseria sp. P0001.S005
CCGTCTTTGAGGAGGTGCTCGGTCCAGTTGACGAAGTCGGCGAGTTCGGCAAAGGCGCGGCTGGTGATGACGTCGGCGCGGCAGTTGGCGGCGGCTTCTACGCGGCCGCTGATGACGCGGACGTTTTTAAGGCTGAGTTCGATGACGGCTTGTTGTAAAAAGGCGGTTTTTTTGGTGTTGGCATCGAGGAGGGTGATGTCGAGGTCGGGGCGGCAGATGGCGGTGGGTATGCCGGGCTGTCCGCCGCCGGAGCCGACGTCGAGCATGGTTTG
>NZ_JBQCTZ010000972.1:0-272 GCF_051963715.1 Neisseria sp. P0001.S005
CCCAAAGGGATAAACCAGCGCATCGGTTTGAAAAACCAACCCAGAAAAACGGCAATACCGGCACTCACCCACAAAATGACCATTTCGTAGATGTCCATGTGCAGACCGGCCTGGGTTTGGGCAATAAACGCACCGACTGCAATCAGCAGCGCGAATGCCCAGTCGAAAAGGTTGAGGTTTCGGATAAATGATTTGTGTGTCAGAAGCTCATGCTCGGGCAAGGCCTGATGTTTGTTATTCATGGTTCAAATCCTTGGCAAGCTGCTGCAATT
>NZ_JBQCTZ010000973.1:0-271 GCF_051963715.1 Neisseria sp. P0001.S005
CAACAGGAAATCCAATCATAACTTAGGAAAAACAAATGAACTTGATTCAACAATTAGAGCAAGAAGAAATCGCTCGCCTGAACAAAGAAATCCCTGAATTCGCTCCAGGTGACACCGTTGTCGTATCTGTACGTGTAGTTGAGGGTTCTCGCAGCCGTCTGCAAGCATACGAAGGTGTTGTTATCGCTCGCCGTAACCGTGGCCTGAACAGCAACTTCATCGTTCGCAAAATCTCTAGCGGCGAAGGTGTAGAACGTACTTTCCAACTGTA
>NZ_JBQCTZ010000974.1:0-270 GCF_051963715.1 Neisseria sp. P0001.S005
ACCTGCGTCGTACTCAGCCTGATACTTACCGTACACTGATTACCCGCCTGGGTCTGCGTAAATAATTTATGCTTAAATCAACACCGCCTTCGGGCGGTGTTTTTTATTGACATACCGATGCCGTCTGAAACACAGGCCCACGCTCTGTGTTATACTTCCACACGCTTAAACAGCAAGGCTTAAACTTCCAATCACTCCTTAAAGCTCCCATCAAAGCGAGAATCTGAATTGTCTGTTCATTCCATGTTGCACTCAGGAAAATTTTGGCTG
>NZ_JBQCTZ010000975.1:0-269 GCF_051963715.1 Neisseria sp. P0001.S005
AAATATTGTTCGGGATGCTCGCGTACCCGCTCTTCGATGAAGTCGTTCATGCGCTGGGTGTCGGCTTCGACATTTTCAGTCGGGAAATTGTCCCAAGCCGGATGGAAGCGCAGGGTTACGGTATTGTCGGTTTCGCGCGTGGGGATGGCGGGAATGATTTTGGCTTTGGTCATGCCGGCGATACGGCTAAGGCCGGTAATCGTGGCCGTCTGAATGCCGAAGAAATTGACGAAAATGGAATCGTTGCGGCCGAAGTCTTGGTCGGGCAG
>NZ_JBQCTZ010000976.1:0-269 GCF_051963715.1 Neisseria sp. P0001.S005
TAATAATGCAGCACCTTGCGCATCGAGCGGCTCAACACCAACCATTTCACAATCACCAAAATCACCGACAGGCACACCGCCGCCGCGCCACTGCCAAACAAAGGCGACATGCTGGCCGCGTTCACCACACCCAACAGCAGCAGCACCGCCGCTATCACCAAAGGCGAATACAAATACGTCTCCGGCGAACGGTAGCGCAAACGCAAAACATCCCACATATCACGAACAAACACATACAGCATGGCATAAATCCAAAGCAAAAAAGCCGA
>NZ_JBQCTZ010000977.1:0-269 GCF_051963715.1 Neisseria sp. P0001.S005
GTGCTCATGCCGGCCTCCTTAGTTTAAGGTTTTCGCTTTCTCATCCGCTTCTTCGATGCCGCCTACCATATAGAACGCTTGTTCAGGCAGATGGTCGTATTCGCCGTTAAAGATGGCTTTAAAGCCGGCGATGGTGTCACGCAATGAAACGTATTTGCCTGGAGAACCTGTAAATACTTCGGCAACGTGGAACGGTTGAGACAGGAATCGTTGGATTTTACGGGCACGCATCACAGTCAGTTTGTCTTCGTCAGACAATTCGTAAATAC
>NZ_JBQCTZ010000978.1:0-268 GCF_051963715.1 Neisseria sp. P0001.S005
GGCAAAGAAAATGTGATCGCCGCTTTGCCGCTGTACCATATTTTTGCGTTGACGATAAACCTGATGATTTTTGCGAATACAGGTTCAAAAATCATCCTGATTACCAACCCGCGCGACATGAAAGGCTTTATTGCTGAATTGAAAAAAGAGCGCATCAGCGTATTTGTCGGCGTCAACACTTTGTTTAATGCGATGGTCAACCGTCCTGATTTTGCCGAAATCGATTTTTCTTCTTTGAAACTGACGGTTGGCGGCGGTATGGCAACGC
>NZ_JBQCTZ010000979.1:102-267 GCF_051963715.1 Neisseria sp. P0001.S005
TGGCTGGGGAGGAAGGATTCGAACCTTCGCATGCTGGAATCAAAATCCAGTGTCTTAACCGCTTGACGACTCCCCAATAAAGGGTGTTGGCTGGGGAGGAAGGATTCGAACCTTCGCATGCTGGAATCAAAATCCAGTGTCTTAACCGCTTGACGACTCCCCAAC
>NZ_JBQCTZ010000980.1:0-267 GCF_051963715.1 Neisseria sp. P0001.S005
CCGTGGTGATAAACAAAATAAACCCCGTTTCCCACAAATTGGGCGGTTAATTGGGGGAATCTTACCCCGGGCTTTGAAATTAAAAAAAACGAAAAAAAAAAATAAAAAAATTAAATTATTTTTATTTTTTTAAAAAAAAAAAACAACAAGTGTTTTGGGTTTGGGTGGGGGTATTAAATAAGAAAACGGGGGGCGGCCTTTTTAATGTTTAAAGAAAAAATCCTAAATTAAATTGATATGACATATAAAAATTTATAAATAAAAACT
>NZ_JBQCTZ010000981.1:0-266 GCF_051963715.1 Neisseria sp. P0001.S005
GTGCCTTTCAACTGGCAGATGAACGTTATCCGCAGTGATGAAATGAACGCATGGGCAATGCCGGGCGGTAAAATGGCTGTGTACACCGGCATAGTAGAGAAGTTGAAGCTGACGGATGATGAAATTGCCGCCGTTGTCGGCCATGAAATGACCCATGCTTTGTTGGAACACAGTAAAAAAGCTTTGGGTGGACAAGTATTGACCGGCTTGGGCGGTTCGATTTTGGCCAGCTCAACCGGTGTGGATGGTGATTTGGTCGGCTTGGG
>NZ_JBQCTZ010000982.1:0-266 GCF_051963715.1 Neisseria sp. P0001.S005
CCCGTACGGCCGATGTAAAACTCGGCCAGTTGAACCGGCAAGGCTACCAAAATCGTAAAAATCAAAAACAAAAGAAAGAATACGGCGCCGCCGTTTGTACCGGCTGTATAAGGGAATTTCCAAATTGCACCCAAACCAATGGCCGAGCCTGCCGCAGCAAGCACAAAGCCGATTTTGGATGACCAAGATGAATGGTTGCTCATGATGTAATATTAAGAAACGTGAAGATGCCGAATTGTAACAGGGTGAAGTCAAGCCGTGAGTGG
>NZ_JBQCTZ010000983.1:0-266 GCF_051963715.1 Neisseria sp. P0001.S005
CGCAAGGCGATATCGAGTGCAACCAAATCCTCTACTTCATCATCATGTACAGAACGGTAACGGATCGCGGCAGAAGCAACAGCAAAGCGATGCAGCATGGCCGCCTGCGTTTCTTCGGCATTACATTCAAAGAATGCGCCGCCATGGGTTGCAAAATATTCCTTCAAGAAAGCACGCGCTTCTTCTACCCCCTCGCCACCCATTTTTAAAATCAGGTGATGTTCATATTTATCCCGATAGTTGCGCATAGACTTCGGCAAGTGATC
>NZ_JBQCTZ010000984.1:0-266 GCF_051963715.1 Neisseria sp. P0001.S005
TTTTTTTTTTTTTTTTTTTTAATTATAAATCATTTTGTGGTTTATTGTTTTTTTGTGGTGGTGTTTGAAATTTCGGGTTTTGTTTCGTTTTTTAGTTTAAGTTGCATAATAACTGTGTGTTTTTTGTTTTTAATATTTATTGTGGGGGGTTTTTATTTTTGCCTAATTTTTTGGGTTTTTGCCTTCCTAAAATGGTTGGGGTTTTTCGCCGGTTTGCTCCCCAAATTTTTTTTTTTCTTAAATATCTGTGTTTGCTTTATCAAACC
>NZ_JBQCTZ010000985.1:0-265 GCF_051963715.1 Neisseria sp. P0001.S005
CAGTTTGCCGACATAGACCCAAACAAGACCTATCTGGACTTCTACCGCAAATACCTGCCCGTCGTGCCGGACGGTACGTTTTACATCCAATTGAAATAGCGGCTGCAAAAATCATAGGCTCAGGCCGTCTGAAGATTCAGACGGCCTGAACATGCTATACCGATAAAAATTTAATGAGTATAATTACCGTTCTTTCAACAAAATTACTGGGTACGTATGAACGGACAAAACCAAATCGGCCATCAGCAGGCTCCTGTTGTAAGCG
>NZ_JBQCTZ010000986.1:0-265 GCF_051963715.1 Neisseria sp. P0001.S005
GCCTTTTGTGTAAAGTGTATTAAATTTGGGTACAATGTCGTTACATTAACTTAAAAACACAGAGAGAAAACATGTTGAAAAAACTGAATAAAAAATATTTGGCTGGCATGGGCGTGATTTTGGCGTTGACCGGCTGTACTTCTGTAGCGGATATGGTTGGCTACGATACCGCGACTTTGAATGAAGATGCGGCTAAAAGTTACTCACAAGTCATTCAAAAAGCGCGTGGTCAAAAAGCTTTGGATGTTTCATCTCCAACTGCTCA
>NZ_JBQCTZ010000987.1:0-264 GCF_051963715.1 Neisseria sp. P0001.S005
CGGTCGAGTATCAGATGTCCGTCAATATGGCGTATGCCCTTATCGCGCATCTGTTGCTGCATTTGCACCAAATCATGTTGGTCAAACACAGGATCGCCGCTCCCCACCCAATACACATTGCCTTTCAGCGTATCGCCTTTGATTGTGCCGTTAGTTTTAAACTCGGTTTTCCAACGATAATCGCCGTCCAACATACGAAACGCGGTAAACGCCGTTACCAGCTTCATGGTCGAAGCAGGATTGCGCAATTCATCGGCACGGTGT
>NZ_JBQCTZ010000988.1:0-263 GCF_051963715.1 Neisseria sp. P0001.S005
CGCTACCTGAAACCTAATGTTCAATTTGACGACAAACTGATGACTTGGGGCTTCTGGCTGCTGAACGGCGGTCTGGTGGGTATGATTGCCATCAGCCTGTTGCCAGTCGGCGTGATTCAAGCTTACGCTTCTATCACTCATGGCCTGTGGTATGCACGTAGCGAAGAGTTCCTGCAAATGGAAATCCTGGATACCCTGCGTTGGGTTCGTACCGCTGCTGACTTGATCTTCATCGGTGGTGCTGTCTGCGTTGCTATCCAAGC
>NZ_JBQCTZ010000989.1:0-263 GCF_051963715.1 Neisseria sp. P0001.S005
GCGTAAAGCGGACAAACGTTGTTGTACAGATTTCATGTGTTATGTCTCCTGTTGTTTCAGACGGCCTCTGTCATCAAGGCCGTCTGAAAACTTGTACTGTCTATAATCAATCTATTTTTTCGGTGCGAACGACCAGCTCTTGACCGTGTAGTTCCGCAAAGGGTCTTTGTCGGAATAGCCGATAATATCGGGTTTGACCATACGCACTTCAACCTGATGATACAGCGGAATCAGTGCAGCGTCTTCTTGAAGCTGCTTCTCCG
>NZ_JBQCTZ010000990.1:0-263 GCF_051963715.1 Neisseria sp. P0001.S005
GTTGCAGCCGCTGAGTAATTGATTCATTCAAGGCCGTCTGAAAATCAAGGGTTTCCTTGGATTTCAGACGGCCTTGTCTATGTGCTTGAGCCGAAGCAAATCAGTGCCGAGTTGTTTATATTTTTGGCTGATTAAAAAGTATGGCAGTTGGCATAGAAAGATGATGTGTTGGACGAATATTCTTTTGTATTCGGATTTATCATAGTATTTTAATAAAGAGATTATTTATGAATAAAATCAAAATCTTTGGGATGGGTCTGGCT
>NZ_JBQCTZ010000991.1:0-262 GCF_051963715.1 Neisseria sp. P0001.S005
CCTCTGCTCCCAAAGCAGATGCGCTAACCGGGCTGCGCTACGCCCCGACTGAAGACCTGAACTATACAGACCCTTTTCAGCCTGGTCAACATCCACTCTGCTTTATTTTTTCATTTTTTGATTATCTTATTATTTTTAATCGTTATTTATTTTTATGTTTCGCAATCAGGGCCACTCTTTTGTGCCAGGCCGTCTGAAAAATGCGATAATTTAAACGCAATATTTATCCCTATTGAGGAGGAAAAATCATGGCTGCACAACT
>NZ_JBQCTZ010000992.1:0-261 GCF_051963715.1 Neisseria sp. P0001.S005
GGCCTGATTTTCGTGCCACACCTTGTTCCGATGATACGCGGCATGCACGCCACCCTGTATCTGCACCTGCAAGAACATACCGATCCTGAAGCTTTGCTGCGCGAATACTACCGAGACAGTCCTTTTGTCGATATTTTGCCTTCAGGTTCGACACCTGAAACCCGCAGCGTGCGCGGTGCTAACCTTTGCCGTATCAGCGTTCAAAAAGCGCCCGATCAAGACGATGTGTGGATTGTTCTTTCCGTCATCGACAACTTGGTT
>NZ_JBQCTZ010000993.1:0-261 GCF_051963715.1 Neisseria sp. P0001.S005
AATCGGGGCGGGTTTTAAATGGACGGTTTCAGGAAAGGTATCGAAAAAACGCCAAAACGGCCACGGAAACGGAAATGCCTGCTCCGGTACGATATTGACGCAATCGACCTGTATCCCGGCTGTTTGCAACGGCGCGGCAAAATTTCGCGCCAGGCTGGAGAGCTGCCCCGTTTGCGAGTAATGTACAATCAGCACTTTTTTCATTATCTTCCCTGCAATGAGTAAGTTATGGTTGGTTTGGACGGTATTATATAGTAAACC
>NZ_JBQCTZ010000994.1:0-261 GCF_051963715.1 Neisseria sp. P0001.S005
GCTGACGAGTTGGAGCTGTGATTCTTTCGATGTTTTCGTCCCGACGTTTTGCATCTGCTGGGTGTTTGATTCCATATACAGTACTCATACGAAAATTTTTTAAATCTTCCATATCAAGCTGACCATGCACTTTTACAGTTCTATTTCCAGGTAAAGTGACTCCATTGTCTTTTTCTGTTTGTGCAATAAACTTAACAAGAGCCTCATTAACTTTTGCACCATATTGATTGCCAATATCCGCAATAAAGACCTTTGCCTGCA
>NZ_JBQCTZ010000995.1:0-261 GCF_051963715.1 Neisseria sp. P0001.S005
CCACACAAAGACACCACACCCCACCCACCAACCACCCCCCCAACCGCCACCCCCACACACCCCAACCGACCATATTGGTGGCTGAGAGCCCCCCCGGCGGATTTTGGTTTTAGGCTCCCCCCCCCAAACCCCCCCCGCCCCCCACAGGGCCCTCGCCCCCCCACACGCCCGCGACAAAGAGCCCCATTGTCCCCGCCCCCCCCTTATACCCCCCACCCCAAAAAACGGGACAACTTAACCGCGGCCTTATTCGCTCAAGAG
>NZ_JBQCTZ010000996.1:0-260 GCF_051963715.1 Neisseria sp. P0001.S005
AAAACAGCCTTCAGACTACGCTGTTTTACCCAACACAAATAAATACCGGTCACACACATGATGATGGTTAGCGACGCAGCGGTTTCCAACAGGTAGTCACCTGTCGCCCCGAGCATAATATCGCCGTGAATTTCATCCCTCGTGTGATACCAGCCTTGCCCGCGCGGCATCGTATTCACAACTTTTGCTGTATAGGGATCAACAGCAACCCTAGTGGCTTTATCGTCATTGTTTACGCGGAATACGGCAACCATATCATC
>NZ_JBQCTZ010000997.1:0-259 GCF_051963715.1 Neisseria sp. P0001.S005
GCAGCACCCTGTTTGCCGGTATGATTTCCGCGCCTATGGTGATGCCTGACGTGATTACCGGTTTGTCCATGCTGCTGCTGATTATTCAGGTTCAAATGTTCCTGCAAGGCAGTGAATTGCTGCAATCGCTCTACTTCGATCGCGGCTTCTTTACTATCTTCCTCGGCCACACCACGCTTTGTATGGCGTACATTACCGTCGTTATCCGCTCGCGCTTGGTGGAATTGGATCAATCCTTGGAAGAAGCTGCAATGGACTT
>NZ_JBQCTZ010000998.1:0-258 GCF_051963715.1 Neisseria sp. P0001.S005
CGGTCGGCGATGTTTCCGACAGCGAAGAAGGTACCGACTTTGGCGAATGCGCGTCCGGCTTCATCACGATTACCCCCCTGCAAGTCGATTTGACTGCCTACGGACAAATGGAGCAAACCGCTTCCTTTTGGTCAGAAATCCCTGCGCCTTAACAGTCCCTAACAGCCGAACACTTGAGAAACAAGCATATTTTTATTATGATATGCTCCGACGAGAACAATTACCCGAATACGAAAGTCATTAACATGTTGAAAAAAA
>NZ_JBQCTZ010000999.1:0-257 GCF_051963715.1 Neisseria sp. P0001.S005
TCAGACAAGCCGAACTCGGGGGTAAGGCCGAAGAGTCGGTCAAGGTAGCCTTTGCGCATATCGGTATCGATAAGCAGAACGCGTTTGCCTGACTGCGCCATTACGGTGGCAAGGTTGGCGGAGATAAAGGATTTACCTGCTTCAGGCGCAGCACCGGTAATCATGAGGATGTTGTTAGGTGCGTCCAGCATGGAGAAGTAGATATTGGTGCGCAGGGCGCGGATGGCTTCGACGGCCGTGTCGGCGCGGTCTTCGCT
>NZ_JBQCTZ010001000.1:0-257 GCF_051963715.1 Neisseria sp. P0001.S005
TCGAACCATTTGGTCATTTCGATAGCGAATTGGTCTTTGTTACCACGGGCCAGTTGGAAGAATTGTTCCAAAGACAGATTTTGGCTGTCGAAGCCGAAACGGGCAGGGATGGCACCGGTGGCAACTTGCAGGTCGAGGATGTGGTCGTAGAAAGTGAAATCGCCTGCAGCAACGAAATCAGCGTTGGCAGCAGCTTGGTGTTTCCAGTTTTTCTCGCGCAAGTCTTTAGCAACAGCCAGCAATTCTTGCTCGCTGAT
>NZ_JBQCTZ010001001.1:0-257 GCF_051963715.1 Neisseria sp. P0001.S005
AAAGCCGCACCGCCGATGCCGTAGCCTTCGTAACGCAACTCGATGTATTCCACGCCTTCCAGATTGCCCGTACCTTTGTCGATGGCACGTTGCACGTTGTCTTTAGGCATATTGTTTTCAGCGGCTTTTTCCAAAGCCAGGCGCAGGCGCGGGTTCGCGCCGGGGTCGCCGCCACCCATGCGGGCAGCAACGGTAATTTCTTTAATCAGACGGGTGAAGATTTTGCCGCGTTTGGCATCTTGTCGGGCTTTTTTGTG
>NZ_JBQCTZ010001002.1:0-257 GCF_051963715.1 Neisseria sp. P0001.S005
TCGGTTGCCAAAAATACCGTCCTGCAAAAAACCTACCGCCTGCTCGGCCTGTCTTTCATTCCTGCCGTTGCCGGCGCATTCTTTTCCGCCAAAACAGGCTTTAACATTTTCTCCATGTTCGGTTCATCTTGGATTGCCCTGGCTGCCTTCTTCGGCTTCTTCTACGGCATGACCTTCCTGATCGAGAAAAACCGTTACAGCAACGTCGGCGTAGCCCTGTTGATGATCTTCACTTTCGGCATGGGCCTTGCCATCAG
>NZ_JBQCTZ010001003.1:0-257 GCF_051963715.1 Neisseria sp. P0001.S005
GCAATCGGTTCGATACGTTCGTAATGGACGCGGGTGGCGGCAAACAGGGATTTGGCCTTTTCAATGTCGCCGGCTTTAACGGCTTCGGTAAAGGTTTTGGTTTTCGCCACCAGCTCTTTAACCTCGCCTTGAACGTAAGCTTTATAGTCGGCGAGCGGTTGGGACAGTTTTTCCAAATCCGCTTCGTTGGCAGTGTCTTTGAAGCCGCTGTCGGTAACAATCAGCTTACCGCGCGGATTGGTCAACAGGCCGCAAGT
>NZ_JBQCTZ010001004.1:0-257 GCF_051963715.1 Neisseria sp. P0001.S005
TCGAACCATTTGGTCATTTCGATAGCGAATTGGTCTTTGTTACCACGGGCCAGTTGGAAGAATTGTTCCAAAGACAGGTTTTGGCTGTCGAAGCCGAAACGGGCAGGGATGGCACCGGTAGCAACTTGCAGGTCGAGGATGTGGTCGTAGAAAGTGAAATCGCCTGCAGCAACGAAATCGGCGTTGGCAGCAGCTTGGTGTTTCCAGTTTTTCTCGCGCAAGTCTTTAGCAACAGCCAGCAATTCTTGCTCGCTGAT
>NZ_JBQCTZ010001005.1:0-257 GCF_051963715.1 Neisseria sp. P0001.S005
CAGGGGTCGTGGTGCTGTCCGGCAAGTCGTTGCTGACGGCGTTTGGTTGCCAGTTGCACTACGGGCACGGCGTGCAGGTCTGGGCGTTTGAGGGCGGCGGGGTGGGCTGGGGGGGGGGCGGGTCGCGGGTTATGTATTTTTTTACTATTTGTTTACTAATATGAAAATATGTATCAACAGCTAAACAACAAACACTTAAACCAACCACAAAAAAATGACGAAGAAGACGCGCGCAAAAACAGCCCCCTCCGCGCGCG
>NZ_JBQCTZ010001006.1:0-255 GCF_051963715.1 Neisseria sp. P0001.S005
AAGCAGTAGCGGCAGAGACCAAAGCGGGTCAAGCTAACACAGAGGCAGCTGCGGAACATGCTATAGCACTAGCGGCAGATGCTAAAGCAGTAGCGGCAGATACCAAAGCGGGTCAAGCTAAGACAGCGGCAGCTGCGGCAGATTCTAAAGCGGTAGCGGCAGATGCTAAAGCAGTAGCGGCAGATGCTAAAGCAGTAGCGGCAGATAACAAAGCGGGTCAAGCTAAGACAGCGGCAGCTGCGGCAGATGCTAAAG
>NZ_JBQCTZ010001007.1:0-255 GCF_051963715.1 Neisseria sp. P0001.S005
AATCACACCCGTCGGCACGGTTTACGGTCATTCCGCAAGTCAAGGTGCGCGACAAACAGCATGCTTTTGATTTTTTGACACAAGTTGAAGCGTTGGGTGGGGAAGGGGTGATGCTGCGTCAACCTGAAGCCCGTTATGCAAGCGGTAGAAAGGGGCAGCTGTTGAAGCTGAAAAGTGAATATGATGATGAAGGTACGGTAACGCGTCATTATGAGGGCACTGGGCGCAATGTCGGGCGGGTGGGTGCGGTAGGAT
>NZ_JBQCTZ010001008.1:0-254 GCF_051963715.1 Neisseria sp. P0001.S005
TCCCTTGTGGTTTAACCACACTAAAGAGTCGTTCGAGACCAGGACGTTGATAGGTGGGGTGTGGAAGCGCGGTAACGTGTGAAGCTAACCCATACTAATTGCTCGTGAGGCTTGACTCTATCATTTGAAGAACTTCAAAGATAAAAGCTTACTGACTGATTCAGTCATCACTAAATAATTGATTAAGGCTTTACCGATTTGTAACAGTTTAAGTTTGGCGGCCATAGCGAGTTGGTCCCACGCCTTCCCATCCC
>NZ_JBQCTZ010001009.1:0-254 GCF_051963715.1 Neisseria sp. P0001.S005
ATCGTTAAAAACATCACCGATTACGGTGCATTCGTTGACTTGGGCGGCATCGACGGTCTGTTGCACATCACCGACTTAGCATGGCGCCGTGTGAAACACCCAAGCGAAGTTTTGGAAGTTGGTCAAGAAGTAGAAGCCAAAGTCCTGAAATTCGACCAAGACAAACAACGCGTTTCTCTGGGTATGAAACAACTGGGCGAAGATCCTTGGAGCGGCCTGACCCGTCGTTACCCACAAGGTACCCGCCTGTTCGG
>NZ_JBQCTZ010001010.1:0-254 GCF_051963715.1 Neisseria sp. P0001.S005
AAACTGAAAAACGTTTACATATTCTTTTTTATATTATCTTTTTGATTATCATGTAATTTTATTATTATGGTGTAAAGAATCTATCGATTTTAATTTTTCCGTTTTACATATTTGAACAAAAAGGCCGTCTGAAAACAGAGTCTTGTTTTCAGACGGCCTCGATTTTATTTCAATGTATTATTCGGGACGCATTTGCGGGAACAGAATCACGTCGCGGATGGTTTGCGAATCGGTCAGCAACATTACCAAGCGGT
>NZ_JBQCTZ010001011.1:0-254 GCF_051963715.1 Neisseria sp. P0001.S005
TCCTCGGTGCCTTCTTTCAGCTGCTCGAGCATGGCTTCAACATCCCATTCTTTGGCATCATCGTCTTTGATGTAGCCGGAATCGGTAAAGGTCAGGTCTACTATCCAATTAGTGTCACTGTCCTCGTTCTCCGATTCGGGGAGAATCAGGCCGTAGCGGTTGGGATCTGTGGCGTTACCTGCTTCCCTCATCATGGCGTTGGCGCGATTTTTTTTCACAAAGACCATTTTTGCAGGCAGTTTCAGTTTGGCCTG
>NZ_JBQCTZ010001012.1:0-254 GCF_051963715.1 Neisseria sp. P0001.S005
GAAGTGCTGTATCAGAAAAACCCTGATCGTGTCATGCCGATTGCCTCTATTTCCAAATTGATGAGCGCGATGGTGGTTTTGGATGCGCGTCTGGATATGAACGAGCCTATCACGATTACCGAGGCTGAAATAGACCGTTTGAAAGGTACGGGCAGCCGTTTGAGCATCGGTACGACGCTGACACGCGGCGAACTGTTGCACCTGAGCCTGATGAGCAGTGAAAACCGTGCTACCCATGCGTTGGGCCGTACCTA
>NZ_JBQCTZ010001013.1:0-254 GCF_051963715.1 Neisseria sp. P0001.S005
TTTTTTTTTTTTTTTTTTTTTAAAAAAAAATTTATTTTTGGTGGGGTTGTTTTTTTTTTTTTTAAAATTTTTTTTTTTTTTTTTGTTTTTTTTTGTGTGTTTTTTTTTTTGTTTTTTTTTTTTTTTTTTATTTTTTTATTATTTTTTTTTATATTATTATTTAATTATTTAACTTTTTTTTTTTATTTAATTAAAATTTACAAAAGAAATTATATATTATTTTTCTTTCCTATAATATTTCCACTGCATATAGC
>NZ_JBQCTZ010001014.1:0-254 GCF_051963715.1 Neisseria sp. P0001.S005
ATGTCTTCGTTAATGACTTAGGCTTTTTTTGTGTGGGTTGTACGATTTTTTGATGAATAATTGCGGCATTTGTTCTGGATAGCTATAGCGTTAATTTTGGTTACGGGAATAAATACAAAGTTTTCGGATGTTTGTGTTTTTTGTTTTGTTTTGGTTTTTGAGTTCGGGTGCCGCCATTAGTCTTTTTTTTTTGGTGGCGCCGTTTTTGTCAGGGGTGGGGTTTTTGTTTTTGGGTTAGCATTTTTAATCCATCC
>NZ_JBQCTZ010001015.1:0-253 GCF_051963715.1 Neisseria sp. P0001.S005
ACCGCGCCGACTACGCCGGCCAGTAACAGAAAATTCCATTTGCCGTAGATTTTGACTTTTTCTTCTTTATCGGAAGGGGCAGGAGCAAGGTGCTCGCTTTGTTCACGGTTGAAGTGTCGGCTGTCAATGATGTAGAAAACGGCTAGCAAAACCACAGAACTGATCAATACAGGCATCAGCATGTGTTTGACCGTCCACATGAAATCTACGCCTTTCAGGAATCCTAAGAACAGAGGAGGATCGCCTAAAGGAG
>NZ_JBQCTZ010001016.1:0-252 GCF_051963715.1 Neisseria sp. P0001.S005
TCGCTGGCTTTAGGCGCAAAACTGTTGCTGCCGTTTTTTACCCAATGTTTCAGGTAAGCTTTTTCAGCGTGTTTGGAACTGATTTTGCCTTTTTGCCATTGAGGATGTGTGTTCACAAATTCGGCAAATTCAGCATTGGTTACCGGATATTTGTCAAGCTGGAAGGGTTTGACTTTAATAAGGGAAGTTTCTTTTTTGAGATAGAGAGGACGGTAGCTGCCTCCTTCGATTTTTACCATTTCGGCAGCAAAT
>NZ_JBQCTZ010001017.1:0-252 GCF_051963715.1 Neisseria sp. P0001.S005
GAAGAAAAACGCACCTGTTCATTCTGCGGGAAGTCCGAAAACGACGTTAAAAATCTGATCGAAGGCGAACACGCCTTTATCTGCAACGAATGTGTAGAAACTTGCGGCATAATGCTGCAAGACAACGAATCCAACGAGATTGAAAACGAGCTTGCCAAAGCGAACGAAGAAAACGCCGAGAAAAAACTGCCTACCCCGGCCGAAATCGTTGCCAACCTCAACGACCACGTTATCGGTCAGGAACACGCAAAA
>NZ_JBQCTZ010001018.1:0-252 GCF_051963715.1 Neisseria sp. P0001.S005
ACTGATGAAACTGGATCTTCCAGCAGGTGTAGATGTAGAAATTAAAGTTCAATAAGAACTGAAAAACCGAACAGCTTAGCTGTTCGGTTTTTTATAGAATTCTTAGGCCGTCTGAAAATTTTCAGATATTTGGCAACACTTCATCCGAAAAAAATGATGGGTTTAAGAAGTTAAATTGAAATTTTTGTTGATATTTCTTTGATTTGTCAATTATAATGGCGGACTTGGTACATCCGTATCAAGTTTAACTTT
>NZ_JBQCTZ010001019.1:0-252 GCF_051963715.1 Neisseria sp. P0001.S005
CCCGTTTCAAATCATTTTGTGCCAATACATCCGCATGCTCGCTGCGGCTTTGATATTCCCTGTCCTGCAAAATGCGGCGGGCGACATAATTTAAATGCAGTTTAGCCGCTTCCGCCGCCTCGGCCGGTTTGGCCTGGGCAATGGCTTCAAAAATAGCGCGGTGCTGGGCAATCAGTGTCGGGCGCGGGTCTTCGGTTTGATGGATATAGATAATGCCGCTGCGTGTTTGCTGATAAAGCATTTTGAGCAGGC
>NZ_JBQCTZ010001020.1:0-251 GCF_051963715.1 Neisseria sp. P0001.S005
CAAGCACCGCACATCCCCACCCCGGCCGAAATCGGCACGCATCTTCATCCCCTGCTCGACCGCATGTGTGAAGAGGCCGAAAAACGCAACGCATCCGACATCTTCATCAGCGCAGACTTTCCCCCTGCCATCAAAGTCGGCGGCACCCTCACGCCCATGCCCCATAAAGCGCTAACCGGCGCGGACACCGCCGCCATCGCCGAATCCACCATGAACCCCGACCAGCTCGAAGCCTTCAACCGCGACTGGGA
>NZ_JBQCTZ010001021.1:0-251 GCF_051963715.1 Neisseria sp. P0001.S005
TCACGGGATACGGAGAACCAGAATTTGAACAGATGGATGCCGCTGGCAACAAGCATACGTTCCAATTCAGGGGTTTGACGCATGAAGAGCAGGTATTCGTTAGGTTCGCAGAAGCCCATTACGCGTTCTACGCCGGCACGGTTGTACCATGATCGGTCGAAGAATACCATTTCGCCTGCGGTCGGCAGGTTTTGGATGTAGCGTTGGAAATACCATTGGCCGCGTTCGGTAGTGGTTGGTTTCTCCAAAGC
>NZ_JBQCTZ010001022.1:0-251 GCF_051963715.1 Neisseria sp. P0001.S005
TGTACGATATCCGCTTTTTCTTTTTTCGTTACCACAGGTTTGATAACAGGTTTGGGCGGCTCGACAGGCTTAGGTTTAGGTTTCGGCTTAGGTTTCGGTTGTTCTGGGGTAGGCTCGGGGGCGGCAGGTGCGCCTTCGCCCTCAGGACTACCGTCGCCACCGCCGAAATCGCCTAAATCGACAAATTCAATATTCGCCATTTCGACAGGAGGCGGTTTGTGCGCGTGCCATAAAAGTGCAACCAAGCCGAC
>NZ_JBQCTZ010001023.1:0-251 GCF_051963715.1 Neisseria sp. P0001.S005
GTCTTTGCCACATAACCATTTACTGATGTAAGGTGCAGCCGCTTCCGCACCACCTGCACTCAACGCTCCTGCTAGGGCGTTATTGTCTCCTGCTGCTGCAACTGCTGCTCCTAATACCGCGTGGGCAAGGATATGTGCAGGTGTGCCTTCTGCATTGTGTTTTTTGAATTGTTGTCCAATTTCATATGACAATGCTGGCGATGCAGTTGCGGCTACTATGCCCATTGTGCTTTCGGTTGGCGCACTTAAGC
>NZ_JBQCTZ010001024.1:0-250 GCF_051963715.1 Neisseria sp. P0001.S005
CGTGATGAAGCTAAAGGTACTTCTACCATTACTATCAACAACTTCGATAAAGACGGTAAAGTCATCTCTACTACTACCGCAACCGTGAAAGATGGTAAAGACGGTAAAGATGGTAAAGATGCTGATGGCACCTTCGGTTTGCGTGATGAGGAAAACAAAGAAATCACCAAACCACTGAATAACACTATTCAGATTAAAGGTGATGCGGGTACTAAAGTTCAAGTATTCGACAAAGCAACCGGTAAGACTT
>NZ_JBQCTZ010001025.1:0-250 GCF_051963715.1 Neisseria sp. P0001.S005
GGTATGAGCAACGTCAGAAATTGACGCTGAAGCCGAAAATGCAGACTTTGCAAATCCGTATTGTGGTTATGAAGCCTTTGATTGAGGAAATCAAGGGCTTTTTTGATTCGTGCGGCGGTGTGGAGCCGTTTTTCTTGACACCGCCGGGTCGTGAGCGTTTGTTGGTCAAGGTTTTCGAGTACACGGAAACGCCGAAGGGCGGCCAGGTGTATGAGCTTTCGACGGAATTTGAGGAGGTGATGGCAAGAAT
>NZ_JBQCTZ010001026.1:0-250 GCF_051963715.1 Neisseria sp. P0001.S005
GGGCGGATGCTGGGGCAGTCGCTGCCGCCGCTGACGGGCGGGGCGGTTCGGTTTGTACTGGCTTCGGGTGTGTTGTTGGGCTGGTTGTTTGCGCGCAGCAGGTTTGCGACTTTGGCGGCTTTGTCGGCGCGGCACTGGCTGGGCTTGACTGCAGCCGCTTCCGTCGGAGTATGCGGCTATGCGGTGTGGTTTATGCTGGGTTTGCAGACTATGCCGGCAGGCAAGGCGGCGGGGGTTGTGGCAGTGAATC
>NZ_JBQCTZ010001027.1:0-249 GCF_051963715.1 Neisseria sp. P0001.S005
CCTTTATCTGAAATGAAACACTAAACACTTAAAATTCAATAGCTTATATATACAAAAATGCATGACAAATTAATATGCCAGCCATTTTATATGGCATAAAACACCATATCTAGTATTGTTTATGTTTTTAAAATACTACATATAGTATTTTTACACCCGATTACCACCCCTCTCACAAGGGGCTATAATATACAAACAAATTCAAATTTTTTACATTATCTAACAGTCATGAAGCCACAACTCCCCCTC
>NZ_JBQCTZ010001028.1:0-249 GCF_051963715.1 Neisseria sp. P0001.S005
TGCCTTAGATGAGGGATTGAAAAGGGCCGTGAACATGGATTAACATGCCCATGGGAGGTGTTGTATGCGGAGGATTCTGGGTGTTTTGGCGGTGGTATTGGGCTTAGGCTTGGCGCAGTTTTCCGTGGAGAACTTAAAGCCCTCCTTGGCGGTGGTGGGGGGTAGCCAGGGCTTTGGCCTCGAGGCCTCCTGGAACTGCCAGCTCTTCCAGCCCCCGGTGGGGGAGGTGCGGCCAGCCCTGGACCTCGC
>NZ_JBQCTZ010001029.1:0-248 GCF_051963715.1 Neisseria sp. P0001.S005
TCTTTTCAGACGGCCTTAAGCCTTATAAAAATTCAGACAGAATTATACATAATTTCAAACACTTAATCCAGAAATTTCAACTACATTATTGTTTATATTGAGTAATTTTAAAATTTACATTATTTCCGCATAAACCAATTTCACAAACAAAAAAGGCAAACCTGAAACAGATTTGCCTTTTTGATTCAAAAGAATTAGTGAACGTCTTTCCAGAATTCTTTTTTCAGGAAGTAAGCCAATGGCAGCAT
>NZ_JBQCTZ010001030.1:0-248 GCF_051963715.1 Neisseria sp. P0001.S005
CGCCGGATTCCGGCCACTTGTACGGTGCACTCGGTGGGTGGCAATGGGGCATGAAGCTGTTGCTGGAAATGCTGTTGAGGAATTAGTTTGAAGTGTCTTTTAATAAACATAGGCCGTCTGAAACCGATATGTATTTCAGTCGGCCTGTGTTTACAAATATCAGGTTATATATAATTAAAAGAGATTATTGTCATTTCTTGTTTGATGCAATATAATTCGGTTGTTTCGGTCAATTGAGTATAATAATG
>NZ_JBQCTZ010001031.1:0-246 GCF_051963715.1 Neisseria sp. P0001.S005
CCAAATCGAAGAAGCCAAAGAACGCGCCGAACTGCGCCGCGCCCAACGTGATGCCAAATACGGCAACGAAGCCGAAAAAGCCGCCGCCATCGAATTTCTGCGCCGCCACAAAGCCGAGCAGGAAGCAGCCAAAGAAGTGCGCTGATTTCCAAAACAACAAACCCATTCCGACCGCATCAGGCCGTCTGAAAACATTGCACGAAAACCAATAACTTTATGACCACACAAGAATTTCCACACCAGCAT
>NZ_JBQCTZ010001032.1:0-246 GCF_051963715.1 Neisseria sp. P0001.S005
TTGATTCCGGCGCGGTTGGATTCTTCACGTCTGCCGGGTAAGGCTTTGGCCGATATTCACGGTAAACCGATGGTTGTACGCGTTGCCGAGCAGGCGGCGAAAAGCAAGGCTGCGCGTGTTGTCGTTGCCACCGACCATCCTGATATTCAGACGGCCTGTCAGGCGCATAGCGTCGAAGTGGTCATGACTTCCAATCAACATGAAAGCGGTACAACGCGCCTTGCCGAAGCGGCCAATACGCTGAAA
>NZ_JBQCTZ010001033.1:0-245 GCF_051963715.1 Neisseria sp. P0001.S005
GGCCTCAACCTCAATACGCAAGAAGGCAAAGCAGAATTGGTCAAAACCAGTTCTCCGCTTTTGGCTCAGATTACCGCGCCGGCATTGGGCTATCTTCTGAAACAAAAACTCAGCGAGCTGGTGGGTATTGACCCGGACAACCTTGCCCAGTTACTCGGACAAGAAGCACCAAAGCGGCACGTCAAACAAAAAAGTTACAAACTGCCGCCTATTTCTGTCAAACAGCCAACCATGCTGACACTGGT
>NZ_JBQCTZ010001034.1:0-245 GCF_051963715.1 Neisseria sp. P0001.S005
TCCAATTTAGATAAAATCGTCGTCATCGGCCGCGACCAGCTTAAGACGACATCGGGTTATGGCAGCAACATGCCGCCGGTCATCACATCTTCATTGAAAAGATATGAGACGGATTCTTCATTGCTGATACGGCGTACCGTCTCAGCCAGCAAACCGGCAATGGTAACTTGACGGATGCGTTCACATTTTTTAGCTGCTTCAGACAACGGAATCGTATCTGTCACAACTACTTGGTCAATTTCGGA
>NZ_JBQCTZ010001035.1:0-245 GCF_051963715.1 Neisseria sp. P0001.S005
GCTGCAAAAATTGTAGAAGAAGCCAAAGAGCAAGCTTCTCATGAAGCAGCACGCATTGCAGCCCAAGCAAAAGCTGATGTGGAGCAAGAAGTTAACCGTGCGCGCGAAGTGTTGCGCGAACAGGTTGCTACACTGGCTGTTAAAGGTGCGGAATCTATCTTGCGCAAGGAAGTTGATGCTTCCAAACATGCAGATTTGCTCAGTACCTTAAAACAGGAGCTGTAATCTTATGGCAGAGTTCGCAA
>NZ_JBQCTZ010001036.1:0-244 GCF_051963715.1 Neisseria sp. P0001.S005
GTTTCGGGCTGCCTTTAATCTGCATTATGGAATCATGATTAGCCATACGGGTTTTCTGTTTTTTGCTTTTCTTCTTTAAACCATTGTTCAAAAATATTACCCGGTGTTAAATCATCTCTATGCGAGAAAAATTTTTCATATGAATAATTAGCGGATGCTTTCTGATTTACATTGTCATATATGAGTTTCAACTGAGTTGGAATTTCCTGATGATTCTCGGCAAAGACAGAGCATAGTTCCGAAT
>NZ_JBQCTZ010001037.1:0-244 GCF_051963715.1 Neisseria sp. P0001.S005
GCCTTTGCCTGTCGAAGTCATCTCTACGGTAATCATGACTTCGCAAGGGAACCTGAGGTTTTCCAGCTTTGCAAAGTTATCGCTTGAACCGAACTTCATCTGAGATGCGGTGAATCCTACGGCGTTACCCGATTGAGACGGGAGCGGTGTAGCCAGCAAGACGGTACAACTGTCAATCTTCGAGCCGTCAATTTCGCCTTTGAATTTTTTTGCACATAAAAATGTTGCTGGATAAGTGATATTC
>NZ_JBQCTZ010001038.1:0-244 GCF_051963715.1 Neisseria sp. P0001.S005
CTTCTCACGAATATTTTATTAGAAGAATCCAAAAGTTATAAAGTTGGATCTGTAATGGAGTCTGGATCTCGCGTCGTGAACATTGGAAATGTTGCGCTATTCCTAGTGAGCTATTCCCGCTGTGATATTTGTTGCTTCGTAGTATCGGAGAAGACGGCAGTATTGTGGGGTGGGTCGTGGGGGGGCGGGGGGGTGTGTGTAGTTTGTTGGGATGGTGGGGTGGGGGGGTGCCTGGGGAGGTTGT
>NZ_JBQCTZ010001039.1:0-243 GCF_051963715.1 Neisseria sp. P0001.S005
CCCACCGCCAGCGCGCATACGCTAACCCATTGTTTGAATGTTGAAGTCATTATTATGTCCGTTTGATGAAGCAAAGGGCGTTATTGTACGCCTATCTGCATTTTTCAGACGGCCTTAATGAAGAATTTGCAAGCTGTTTGTGTAAGGAGTAAAGTATTTGGCAACTATATTTGTTTGAATGAAAGGAAATACAAATGCAAACTGTTACCCTCAATATCGACGGCATGACCTGCGGCGGCTGCG
>NZ_JBQCTZ010001040.1:0-243 GCF_051963715.1 Neisseria sp. P0001.S005
CCGATAATTGTCCGTAAGCGGCAAACTCGCGCACGGCATAGTATACGTCGCCGTTGGCGGCAAGATAAGCCTTGCCGTTTTGAATCAGGGTATCAATCATGGCAATCATTTGCGGAATGTTTTCCGTTGCCTTCGGCTCAATATCCTGACGCAACACACCCAAGGCAACGGCATCTTCGTGCATAGCCTGAATGAAACGCGCAGTTAGCTCGCCGATGGGTTCGCCGTTTTCAGCCGCGCGGG
>NZ_JBQCTZ010001041.1:0-243 GCF_051963715.1 Neisseria sp. P0001.S005
GGTTTAATTGGTTGCCTGCAGTGAGGTCGCTGTCAACGACGAAATCATCCGTTAAGGCGATATCCAGCTTGTTACCGGCTGTTAAAGTGCCATAATTGGCAAGTGATTTAGCTTGTAGCGATACATTACCGGCAGATTGAATCGTGCCGTCCTAATTGTTTAACTCCAAAGTGTTTTGATTTTTATCGTGAATATACAACTGCCGGTTGGTGGCAATTTCACCATGTTGGTTGTATAGTCCGT
>NZ_JBQCTZ010001042.1:0-243 GCF_051963715.1 Neisseria sp. P0001.S005
TACTGCGCCTGCACGCGCAACTCAGCTGCGCTACGACTACGGTGACCCAGCAGTGCTTTTACATCACTGGACTTCGGTTTAACCAGCGCAAATTTAGTGGCGAAGGTTGACCAGTTCGCCAGAATCTCTTCACCGCGCTGAGAGCCGGTATGCTGCACATGCTCGGTTATAAGACCACGCAGATGCTATTCATGGATCGCCAGAGCGTCAACGCTTAAGACCTCGACCAGTTCCGGGTTAACG
>NZ_JBQCTZ010001043.1:0-242 GCF_051963715.1 Neisseria sp. P0001.S005
GGGCGGTGTGTAAGTCAGCATGGAAGGTCAAAAAACGGTTGGTTTGAATAGCAATGGTACAGGGTTTGACGGGTTTGTGCGATATGCCGGACCGGGGAGCTTTGTAAAATAATGCTTACGGCTCGTTTTTATCGGGTGTTTGGAATGATATGGCATTCGGTTGATGACAAAAAGCTCAGGCCGTCTGAAAGAAATGTTTCAGACGGCCTGAATGCAAAAAAGACTGCACGAAGCAGTCTTTT
>NZ_JBQCTZ010001044.1:0-242 GCF_051963715.1 Neisseria sp. P0001.S005
ATCGCCATCGAGCCGGTAGTCGCGTGGAAACTGAATGAGCAGCACGCTGTCGGTGCCGGTTTGATTGCCCAATATTCCAAAGCCGAATTGCGCAAATACTCCGACTGGGATGCTTCCGGCGCCATCAGCCAGTTGGCCAGCGGCTTGGCTTCCCGTCAAGCAGGCCGTCCCGTTGCTGTCGATGCGACCGGCAAAGCTGACGGTCATGCCGATGTAAAAGGCCACGATTGGGGCTTCGGCTA
>NZ_JBQCTZ010001045.1:0-242 GCF_051963715.1 Neisseria sp. P0001.S005
GTTTACGAAAAAGAAAAACAGAAGCTGCAAATCGAATTGTTGAAAGTACAAAGCTGGGTTAAAGATTCCGGTCAGCGCATCGTCAGCCTGTTTGAAGGCCGCGACGCAGCTGGTAAAGGCGGTACCATCAAACGCTTCATGGAACACCTGAATCCGCGTGGCGCACGCGTGGTTGCTTTGGAGAAACCAACCACTACCGAACGCGGCCAATGGTATTTCCAACGCTACATCCAAAACCTGCC
>NZ_JBQCTZ010001046.1:0-242 GCF_051963715.1 Neisseria sp. P0001.S005
CCTTCTTCTGATGCGGTCGATTTTCGGTACCGCATTTTCAATGCCGATGGTCGGGAAGTAGAGCAGTGCGGCAATGGAGCGCGTTGTTTTGCGCGTTTTGTCGCGGATAAGGGTTTGACGGATAAAACGGAAATTTTGGTCGAAACGGCCAAAGGGATTATTGTACCGAAGCTGTTGGATAACGGTTTGGTTACCGTCAATATGGGTAAACCGCGTTTCATGCCGTCTGAAATTCCGTTTGT
>NZ_JBQCTZ010001047.1:0-242 GCF_051963715.1 Neisseria sp. P0001.S005
GTGCTGAACTAAACAGTCACGAAATGGCATCGAATAGAAGTCCCCCCATTGCTTTTCGGGAAATTGCGGATGCAATTAATCTGACCAGCAGCGCTCCGCACTACACTGCAAACATGGCGGCAGACTGTGTTGATAAATCATTAAGAATCATAATGACAGCCATCTTGGTTGTCGTCAACATCCCTGCGCTTCTGACCGGTGACAGCTCTACTGCACTTAGCGTCATCTTTATAGGATGCTGG
>NZ_JBQCTZ010001048.1:0-242 GCF_051963715.1 Neisseria sp. P0001.S005
TGGATAAAATAGCAGGCGACTCCACGCTCGGTCAGACTGCGGATGGTTTGCTTGATGGTTTGTACCAAAGGTCTGTTTTCGTCATCGCCGATCCAAAAATCGAAAAGGTCGCCTAGAATGTATACGGCTTGGGCGTGAACGGCTTTTTCTTGGATATATTTTTGGAAGAGTGCGGTCAGCTGAGGATGTGATTCGCTCAGGTGAAAATCGGAGATGAAGTAAATCGGCATGATGTTGTGGGA
>NZ_JBQCTZ010001049.1:0-241 GCF_051963715.1 Neisseria sp. P0001.S005
GCAACCGGCACACCGGTCAAAGCCGTTGCATTACCGGCCGCGATACGCGCATCGGCTGCTTTGGCCTCAGCAAGGGTTTTATCTTGATCGATGGTAACGTAGCCGTTGATGGCAGGATTTTTCGCAGCAATAGCGGCCAAATATTCGGTCGCCAATTCGACTGAGGAAATTTGTTTGGATTGCAGCAGGCTGCTGGCTTGTTTGAGCGTGTAAGCGGTCATTGTGCCGTACTTTCTATAAA
>NZ_JBQCTZ010001050.1:0-241 GCF_051963715.1 Neisseria sp. P0001.S005
GGGGTTTTGCAGAGAAGGTTTTCATGGTTGGAATCCAGATATATATAGAAAGTTATGGATTTTAAAGAGGAGATTGGCTTTTGTCAATCTTAATTGAGTGTGTTTGATGCATGAATATGTGGTTTTTTCAGACGGCCGGAAATCTTTACGAAAGTCTTTACTTGGAAAGGGAAAAGCCACACCTGTCGGTATGGCTTTTTTTAGGGAATCCCCACGAGTGCCGTTTAGGCTGAATCCGCTT
>NZ_JBQCTZ010001051.1:0-240 GCF_051963715.1 Neisseria sp. P0001.S005
CCCAAGACATCAGAAACATTGTCGGCCGTTATGGCAAATTGAACATGAAAACCTGCCGATAATCAGGTCTATTCGGTTTCAGACGGCCTGATCAGCAGTCGGTCAAGCCTGATAAACCGAACGCTGCAAAACACGAAACCCACTGTATCGGCAGTGGGTTTCATGTTTTTCGGTTTTGAGTATCTGATATAAAGGGGAACAGGTATGTTTCGTATATGCGCACTCCGAGTATCAAGAGAT
>NZ_JBQCTZ010001052.1:0-240 GCF_051963715.1 Neisseria sp. P0001.S005
GCCGTGGGACGTACGGCTACTACGAGCTCAACGATCAGCGGACCACGAGCAAAGCGGGCAACAACATTCAATCGCTGTATGTGCAGGATCAGTGGACGATAGGGAATCGCCTGACCCTGAATCTGGGCGTTCGCGCCGAGGATGAGAAGGTGCCGACCTTCCGTCCCGACTTCCTCGAAACGGCTTTTCACTTCACCTTTGCCGACAAGCTCGCCCCCCGTCTTGGCGCCGCCTACGACG
>NZ_JBQCTZ010001053.1:0-240 GCF_051963715.1 Neisseria sp. P0001.S005
TTCGTGGGCTTGGCCGTAAACACAGTGTTGCCAAAGCGTAAATAAAAAAAGAAATAAAGGCCGTCTGAAAAGGTTTTCAGACGGCAATTTTATGGCTTCAAGCAAACGGATTTTGGGTTTAACCGAAAAAGCCCATTTTGTCTTGAATGAGTTTTTCCAACTCCGGCAGAACACGGCGGCGTGTGACGAAGAAGATAATGTGGTCGCCGTCTTGCAAGATTGTTTCGGTGTGGTGTCCCA
>NZ_JBQCTZ010001054.1:0-240 GCF_051963715.1 Neisseria sp. P0001.S005
GATTTGTTCTCAGCCGGCAGAATTTCGGTTTCCACTTCCAGTGTCAAGTTTTCAGAAGGCACGCCGGCAAACGTCAGTTATTCGTCATCCAACACATAATCCACAGCCTGGCCGTTTACTTTCACAGACAGCAGTTTTGACGAACCATCCAATAACCATGGCTACCCAGCTCTTTCAGGTTGAACAGTCAGACTGGATTTGACCATGGTTTGCGGGTGTAAAAAAACGAAATGCAGGTCG
>NZ_JBQCTZ010001055.1:0-240 GCF_051963715.1 Neisseria sp. P0001.S005
GCGGCTTTTACATCTTTTTCTTTAGCTTCACGTTCTGCTTGTTCGGATTTTTCCTGAGCTTCTTTTTCAGCTTGCGCTTTTTCGTCATCTGCTTGGGTAGATGAATTATCGGTAGCTGGGCGTTTATCTGCTTTCTCCTGAGGTTTCATGATTTCAGATTATTCGCTTTGTTTAGGCTGAGTCATCTCTTTGAAAACGTTTTGGTTTCCTTGATTCAAGAAGAAAAAAATACCGGCAATA
>NZ_JBQCTZ010001056.1:0-240 GCF_051963715.1 Neisseria sp. P0001.S005
CCACAAACAGTCGCGCGAATTGAGCTGGCGCCTGCGACAGAAACCTTTTTAAACAAAAGAACAATAATTAACCGGATTAACCTTAAAAATATCAAGGCCGTCTGAAAAATTTTAAATTTCTTTAAAAATTTTAAGACGGCCTTTCGACAATTTGGTGGTTTATATATATATAATCAAACGCAAACAGTTTTATTTTAAAAGTTTAATTTAATGACGTTAGAGTGTGTAAATTAACCGTTT
>NZ_JBQCTZ010001057.1:0-239 GCF_051963715.1 Neisseria sp. P0001.S005
ATATCATTAATCATCTTATACTTTCAATTTCATAGGAATAAAACAGGATTAACCGAGAATAGTACCGTTAAACCGCCCCCACGACAAGGCTCTACGCCCCAACAGCCTTGTTTTCTAATCGATATTTAACATCAAACAAAATAAAGGCCGTCTGAAAATCTTGAACTGGCCCCCAAATCTTGGACACTCATAAAAGCCTATTCAGGCGCTCTGTGTAAGCTGGGTTCTATATGCGACAG
>NZ_JBQCTZ010001058.1:0-239 GCF_051963715.1 Neisseria sp. P0001.S005
TCGCCGTTGCGGCGGTTGAAAAAGCCGATGTCGTTCATCACGCTTTCCATGTGGGCGACCATGCCTTTGATTTGCTCGTGGGTCGCGGCGTGGTCTTCTTGTTGCAGATGGGTCATGGGCGAATCGGTTTGGCTGAAGATTTCGTAGCACACGACCTGCACTGCTTGGGCGAGGTTGAGCGAGAAATAGTCGGGATTGCCGTTGATGGTCATCAGTCGGTTGCAGGCTTGGACTTCTTC
>NZ_JBQCTZ010001059.1:0-239 GCF_051963715.1 Neisseria sp. P0001.S005
TTGTATATCGCGCCGAAGGAAAACCATATTTTTGTGATTGGTGCGACCCAAATCGAAAGCGAAAGCCAAGCGCCGGCCAGCGTGCGTTCCGGTTTGGAACTTTTGTCTGCGTTGTATGCCGTGCATCCGGCATTTGGCGAGGCAAACCTTTTGGAACTGGTTACCGGCCTGCGCCCGACTTTAAACCACCACAACCCCGAAATCCGCTTCAACCGCGAACGCCGCCTGATTGAAGTCAA
>NZ_JBQCTZ010001060.1:0-239 GCF_051963715.1 Neisseria sp. P0001.S005
ATGCGCCAGCGGCGCAGGCTGTCGGCAACCGGATTGCCGAAGATGTATTCTCCGTATCCTGAAGCGATAAGCTGTACGAAGCCGCCTTCTTGAACCTGGCTATCGAGATAGCAAAGGGCGGTCAATGTATGTTGTTCGTCGTTTAGGCCGGACATGTCTTCATCGCCTGCCTGTTCGGTGTGGTCCAAATAGGCTGCGCTGAGTGTATAAAGAAATGAAGCGGAATCGGAAGTATCGAA
>NZ_JBQCTZ010001061.1:0-239 GCF_051963715.1 Neisseria sp. P0001.S005
TGAAAATACTGCACGCTGTCCGAACCGTGCGCGACCGCTTGCAGCGACGACAGCAGGTGCATGCCCGGACGCTTGAGCTTGCTCACGTCCTGCCAGTTGGTCAAGCTCGGCGTGCTTTCCATCAGCAGGAACGGACGTCCGCCTTTGATCGAACGTACGATATCGTGCATCATAGCGATTTTTGCCGCTTGATTCGAGTCTTCGTCGGCGTCGTGCCACGTCGGATAGCTGTCCCACGA
>NZ_JBQCTZ010001062.1:0-239 GCF_051963715.1 Neisseria sp. P0001.S005
TCAGATTCGAGGAAACGCATTTCGCGGTTTTCACCCAAGCGGCGGGCGATAACGTCTTTGTAGGCTTCTGCTGCTGCGGAATTGTCTTGGTGGATGACAGGTTCGCCGGCGTTGGAAGCTTGCAGAACGTTTTTTGATTCAGGAATCACACAGATCAACTGAATAAGCAAGATATCGCAGATGTCTTGAAAAGACAGCATTTCGCCCTTGGCCACGCGCTCAGGGGAATAGCGGGTAAT
>NZ_JBQCTZ010001063.1:0-239 GCF_051963715.1 Neisseria sp. P0001.S005
CGACGTAGCGATGATGACCAAAGTCGCCGCCAAAAAAACTGCCGGGGTGGTTGGTGACGATTTGGCGCTCAACGACAATCAGGTAACCGGCGTATCCGCCGAGCGCGAATTGACGATTATTTGGGCGGTGGCAAAAGGCTCTCTGGTCAACAAGCTGTTTCTGTTGCCGCTTGCGCTGTTGCTTTCAGATTTCCTGACTGCGATGTTTACTACCTTGCTGATGATCGGCGGTGTTTATT
>NZ_JBQCTZ010001064.1:0-239 GCF_051963715.1 Neisseria sp. P0001.S005
ACGCAAGACACCTCCAACGAAGTAACGCAATACTCCGTCAGACGGCCACAGTAAGGTAACCAATCCTACTGAGGCCGTCTGAACAGTCAACCTTACATATAGCCCTGATCGCGCAAAGAGCAGGTTTCTTTTGCCGTCACGATAAAAAGGTCCAACAGCGTAATATCTACCAAACTTAAAGCCGGTTTCAAACGCTCTGTAAACTGTACATCAGATTCAGACGTCCTTGCCGAACCGCC
>NZ_JBQCTZ010001065.1:0-239 GCF_051963715.1 Neisseria sp. P0001.S005
TGTGAAGTCTCGTTCCTATTGATCCGTTGTTTTCTCCACATTGAAGGGATTCTTTCATAATAACTTGTAGGCGGTTTCTGCCGCTGACTCGATTGTTTTTAGTTTGAGGTTTTTCGTTTTCGATATTGGTATTTTGATCGAAGCCCATAGGTGCGAAGCCTAACCATGTCGGGGTAGCTACTTGACCGATGGAAACAGGTTGGGAGTTCATCAGCTAAGCGAAGTTGGCTACTTTTAAC
>NZ_JBQCTZ010001066.1:0-238 GCF_051963715.1 Neisseria sp. P0001.S005
GTTCGGATGATTCAGAATAGTATCAGTGAAATTTTTGTATTTTTTAAAAAAAGGCCGTATGAATATTGTTCAGACGGCCTTTTGATTGTTTCAAGTTTACATTTCCAATTCGATCAAACCCGGCAAGTCGGCAAAACAGCGGTCGTGAGTAATTTGTCAGAAGTTGTCCAGATAGCCTTTGTTGGCGTCTTCAGTACGAATGGCGGCATAAAGATTGCTTAGCAGACAGTCTGAAGTG
>NZ_JBQCTZ010001067.1:0-238 GCF_051963715.1 Neisseria sp. P0001.S005
CTTGTTCCGGCGTTGTGATGGATTCCATGGTTGCATGCTGTATCGACTACACCATTTATTTTTAGATCACCAATATCCATCCGCACACAGAATTTATGTTGCGCAAAGTAGAAAATATGAGCTTTGCGGACAAATTCGGCATCCCCTTTGTCGATAATGAAGACGACTAAGATAACGACCGTGAAGTATGGTTCGCCATAGCCATAGGCCTGGAATTCGAACCCGTACGCGGTATCCG
>NZ_JBQCTZ010001068.1:0-237 GCF_051963715.1 Neisseria sp. P0001.S005
CTGAAAACACGTGGCTGGAAAGAAACTCTGGAACAACTCCAAGTGATGATGAACGTAACCCACAAACTGCGTGCCGAACTGGCTAAATAATGTAAGTTAGATGAAAGGCCGTCTGAAAATTTTCAGACGGCCTTTTTTCTTTATCGATATTTAGACCAGCGTGTAGAAACTAGTAGCGTTGTTTACAGTATTTCCAGGAGAATACTGAAACATGAACATGCACAAAAACACCCGTCT
>NZ_JBQCTZ010001069.1:0-237 GCF_051963715.1 Neisseria sp. P0001.S005
TTGAAAGGCGCGAAGCAACCCGAACTGGCGGCCAAAATGGTGAGCTGGCTGCAATGCGGCGATGTGCAACAAGCCCTGCCTGCCGAAATGTGTGTCTATCCGGCTGCCAAAAACACGCCGCTGCCCAAAGTATTCGAGTTTGCCCAAACCCCAAAACACCGCGATTCCCCCACCCGCGCCGACATCAACACCAAACAAAAACACTGGGTGAGCCGTTGGAGCAAAACCGTTTTACGT
>NZ_JBQCTZ010001070.1:0-237 GCF_051963715.1 Neisseria sp. P0001.S005
CTTTTGGCAGATATGGGGGATTGATGAATTTGGTCCAGTGCGTTTATAGTTTTCAGACGGCCTGATGACATATGTTAATATGTCCATGTATTTGTTATCCCGAAGTGATAAATGCAGCACCAGCTGCGCAACAGCAACACCCTTCTACAAACACCGAATGAGAGGACACAAAATGGCAAAAATCCTTATCGAACCGGTATCTGCTGGTCTGAGCGCCGATGCAGCGGCAAAAGCATT
>NZ_JBQCTZ010001071.1:0-236 GCF_051963715.1 Neisseria sp. P0001.S005
CCTTTGGCGATATTGGCGGCGTTGGTCGCGACGTTTTGATTGGTCGCAAACAGTTGGCTGCCGTTAACGGCATCTTTGCTGTTGGCATTGAGGTCGCCGTCGGCTACGTTGGTAACCTTCTTGCCGGCGTTGTTCAAACCGTCTTTGGTCAGTTTGACGTCACCTGCTTTAACGCCGTCTTGGGTCAATGCGACATCGTCGCCTACTTTCACACCGTCGTTGTTCACGGTGGTGTC
>NZ_JBQCTZ010001072.1:0-236 GCF_051963715.1 Neisseria sp. P0001.S005
AGACGTGGTCGCGGCGCGGCAGGAAAAGTGGTTGTCTTTGGTATTCTGAAACGCAACGGACGGGTCTATACCGTTGTCGTAGATAATGCCAAGTCTGATACTTTGATGCCTGTTATCAAACAGAAAATCATGCCGGACAGCATTGTTTACACGGATAGCCTGAGCAGCTATGACAAGCTGGGCGTAAGCGGTTTTATCCATTACCGTATCAACCATTCCAAGGAATTTGCAGACCG
>NZ_JBQCTZ010001073.1:0-236 GCF_051963715.1 Neisseria sp. P0001.S005
GCCGCCCTGCCCTACTGGACGGTCATGCCGTATTTGGAAAAAGGCTACGTCGTCCACCGCAAAATCACTTCAGACGGTCTGCAAAGCAAACTTTATGCCGCCATTCGTACGGAAGACGCCAACAAAGGCTATCTGGACAACTTCTGCCAAATTACTCACGACCGCTGTTTTGCCGACTTGCCGGGTTTGAGCGAATTGGAAATGTAAACTTGAAACAATCAAAAGGCCGTCTGAAC
>NZ_JBQCTZ010001074.1:0-236 GCF_051963715.1 Neisseria sp. P0001.S005
GCCGCTTAAGGCCTGCCGTTGCAGCAGTTGGTCAATGGGCTGTGTAGCGCAAGCTACCGCAACGTCATTCTACATTGGCTGGTTTTCTGTCGGGTTACTTGGCAGGAAACGAGATTTAAGGTAACTGGTTCTCTGAAGGCCTGTTGGTCGGCATGATGGGGACGAGATTCTAAATAGACACAACTAAGTATGTAGAACGCTCTGTAGAGGACTTTCGGACGGGGGTTCGATTCCCC
>NZ_JBQCTZ010001075.1:0-236 GCF_051963715.1 Neisseria sp. P0001.S005
TTCACAAACAATACAGGCTTTCACCTGCGGCTTTACAGATGCAGCTCAACTCTGCATCAGTAAACTTTCATTTCGGGCATTGCACCGAAATCCTCTAAAATACCGCAATTTCTTGCAATATCAGAAAACTGCTTACAAAAGTATCTAAAACAGGCGAGACCGTCTGAACGTTTTGTAATTTGATGTAGTGAAATTTACGCGAATTTTTACAGTTTGCCAAGTATTTTTTTCTGAAG
>NZ_JBQCTZ010001076.1:0-236 GCF_051963715.1 Neisseria sp. P0001.S005
TGCCACATCGGTCAGTTTTCCTGCCTGAGTCAGGAACGGTTGGCCTGAGCAAGACCACTGCAAATCGTCTTGCACGCCGTGTTTGTCCAAAATGGCGTGGACGCGTTGTTTCAGCCCTTCTTCGGTGGACTCGGTCGAGAAACGGAAATTGAATTTGACGTTCAGCTCGCCCGGAATCACATTGGTCGCGCCTGTGCCGCCGGTGATATTGGAAATTTGGAAACTGGTCGGGGGGA
>NZ_JBQCTZ010001077.1:0-236 GCF_051963715.1 Neisseria sp. P0001.S005
TTCATTGCCCCATCGGAAGCGGTGGCCTTCGCTGACGGTTACTTTAATGGTCTGCTTGGTTTTGTCTTGGTTGGTTTTTATATCGGTATCCAAAATGCGGAAGTTGAAGTAGCCGTTGTTTTGATAGAAATTTGTAATTTTTTACATGTCCTGAGCAAATTTTTGCTCATTGAACTGGTTGCTCTTCGTGATCCAAGACCACATGCCGCCTTCGCACAGCGACATATGTTTCATCA
>NZ_JBQCTZ010001078.1:0-236 GCF_051963715.1 Neisseria sp. P0001.S005
TCGGGTTTGCTGCGGGCTACGCCGCGGCTTCCGTAGTTGGTGCTGAAGTCATTCGGGTTACAGCTTTGTTTGTTTTAGGTGATGACGGTATCGGCAGCGTCGCTTTTGTTTTTGGTTTCATTACCCAAACGGCGGGTGTATAACATCAAATCTTCCACTACCAACCAAGTGCCAGACGCGGTTATTATGCTGAATTTTTGGCTGTTGCGTACGAAATATCCGCCATTAAAGCCTAA
>NZ_JBQCTZ010001079.1:0-235 GCF_051963715.1 Neisseria sp. P0001.S005
AAATCTGGTTATCGTCAGCTCCGTATTGACGACCTGTATCGGAGGCATGATTATCAAAGTAGGTACTTTGAGCGTCGCCGGTGTAGGCTTGTGCGCCGTATTGGCCAGTATCCTGAACTGCGTTTTGCCCAATACAAAATCAGAAGAAGCATAAATAGCTGGCTCATAAACGCAATGGCCGTCTGAAAATGAGATTTCAGACGGCCTTTTTATTACGCTTTATACAATGAAAAAT
>NZ_JBQCTZ010001080.1:0-235 GCF_051963715.1 Neisseria sp. P0001.S005
TAATAGGGTCGTTAACATGGTTTCAGACGGCCTGTTTGTTTTAAAAGGCCGTATGAAAAGGGTTTAGGCAAAATCGCCGCCGAAGCTCATGGCACCGGTTTCTGCGCTGCTGGTCATGATGCGGAAGTTGGCGAAGAGTTCGCGGCCGCAGCCTTGTTGGTTGGCGATCAAGTCGATGCGCTCGACATCGCGGGCGTTCCATTCGGCTTCGTTGATCAGGACGTTGAGTTCGCCG
>NZ_JBQCTZ010001081.1:0-235 GCF_051963715.1 Neisseria sp. P0001.S005
TCATCAACCACCCCAATCCCCTGCAAGGCGGCACCAACTCCAACAAAGTCATCCAAACCGCCGCCAAAGACCTCAGCCATCTCGGTTTCCATTGCTACCTGCCCAATTTGCGCGGCGTAGGCAATATCGAAGGCGAGCACGATTACGGCCGCGGCGAAACGCAAGACTTTATTGCCGTTATCGACTACGCCCGCGAACAACATCCAGACGCACCGCAATTCGCCCTGGCAGGTTT
>NZ_JBQCTZ010001082.1:0-235 GCF_051963715.1 Neisseria sp. P0001.S005
CAGTATGTGATTGCTTTGAAAGGAACAATATAATGTATTTTTCTTTGTTTAAATAGAATTGACAATGCGCTTTTTTCTTGGTGTGGATTAGGGGATGGGAGGCTTAAACTAGATTTTATGTGGCTTTGTGGCTATTTGGCATTATTTTGAGTTTGCATCACATTTGGCCAGACATTGTCTAGATGCTTATGAAATAAAGAGATTTATATTCAGGTTTCGTCTAAATGGAAGGTGT
>NZ_JBQCTZ010001083.1:0-235 GCF_051963715.1 Neisseria sp. P0001.S005
AAAACGAAGACCTGCCCGTAGCCGTCAAAGAAAAAATCGGCCTTTTCCGCGACTCTCTAAACCAACGCCAAATCTGGCAGGGCAGGCTTTCCGTCGGCGCCGTCCACAACAGCAACATAAACGAAGCCAGCGGCAAAGTGTGGAGGAAAAAACAAATCCCCGGCGAATGCTGGGAAGAATTTACATGAGACCAGCCCGTTTCCGCCAACGGTATAAAATACGAAACCTACGCCGA
>NZ_JBQCTZ010001084.1:0-235 GCF_051963715.1 Neisseria sp. P0001.S005
GCCATGCGCATGCTGTTTGGCACGCTGCGCTTGGGTTTTCTGTTGAAAAACAACCCGATTTTAGAAAAAGAAGCCGCCGCCCCGCTGCAATACGTCGGTTATACGTCGCCGCTGAACATTAGCGGCAACCCCGCCATGAGTGTGCCGCTATACCGGCATAACGGGCTGCCCGTCGGCACCCAGTTCGACGCCGCACACGGACGCGAAGACACGCTGCATAGCCTCGCCGCGCAGT
>NZ_JBQCTZ010001085.1:0-234 GCF_051963715.1 Neisseria sp. P0001.S005
GAGAGCTTGGTCAATTCCATACCCAAAGCCTGCAAATCGTTCATCTGCTTTTTCATTTGGGTTTTGCTGACCCATTCGTCTTCTTGTTCAAACATTGTGTTTCCCTGATTTTCTGAATCTGCCTATTTTATCAGTTTTCAGACGGCCTTTCCGTGCGATTTTTGCAGAGGCCGTCTGAAACGGTTAAAATGCCGCAAAACCCTGTCAGGAAACCTTTTTATGCTGTTTAACCAC
>NZ_JBQCTZ010001086.1:0-234 GCF_051963715.1 Neisseria sp. P0001.S005
GCCCTGCAGGATTAAGTTTTGCCGCAGAGTTGGCCGGAAGCGTTTTGAACATAACCCTGATTGAAAGAATTCCTTTAGAAGTCTTGCAAAATCCGCCGTATGACGGTCGTGAAATCGAATTGACACACTTGTCGCGCGAAATCATGCAGCGATTGGGTTTGTGGGATTTGATTCCAAAAGAAGAAATTTATCCTTTGCGAGATGCCAAAGTGTTGAACGGCCATTCCGATTACC
>NZ_JBQCTZ010001087.1:0-234 GCF_051963715.1 Neisseria sp. P0001.S005
CTAAACGATCGACCGCCATAGCTGCGCTGTTCTTGAACTTGTGGAGTATTTTGAGCAACTTCTTGAGCCTGATGTTGTTGTAAGGTCTCTCGCAACTCATCTCTAATATTTGCCACCACATCGGCATTGTCAGCCAATGCTTTGGCTGTGAACGTGCCAACTTTGTCGTGTTTTAAGCCGCTTAACAAATTTTGCAATTTATCCTTTGAAGAAAGTTCGTTTACAGTGGATGAT
>NZ_JBQCTZ010001088.1:0-234 GCF_051963715.1 Neisseria sp. P0001.S005
TTTAACAGACAGGCGGATGCTGCGGTTTTTGCGGTCGACGGTTACGATACCGGCTTCAACCTCATCACCTTCTTTCAGTTTGGTGGTCAGATCTTCACCGCGGTCAGCTGCGAATTCGGAAGCAGGCAGGTAGCCTTCGACTTCGTCAGACAGGGCCACAACGGCACCTTTGGCGTCAACAGAGTTCACAGACCCTTTAACCCACGAACCTTTGTCGTTTACGCGGATGAAGTT
>NZ_JBQCTZ010001089.1:0-233 GCF_051963715.1 Neisseria sp. P0001.S005
ATGGGCGCACAACCCAAAACCATGATGGGTTTGGCAGGCATCGGTGACCTTATCCTGACCTGTACCGGCGCACTCTCGCGCAACCGCCGCGTCGGCCTCGGCCTCGCAGAAGGCAAAGAGTTGCATCAAGTGCTTGTCGAAATCGGCCACGTTTCCGAAGGTGTCAGCACCATTGAAGAAGTCTTCAACACCGCCGCCAAATACCAAATCGATATGCCCATCACTCAAACCCT
>NZ_JBQCTZ010001090.1:0-233 GCF_051963715.1 Neisseria sp. P0001.S005
CCGATTGCCCCAAGAAACACAACAATAAAAGGACGCCCCGTGAGTATCGAACAAGTCAATCTCGACATCATGAATGTTAACTTCACCATCAACACGCCAAGTGAAGAAAAAGCCACCTTGCTGCAAGCCGTTGAAATGCTCAACAAGAAAAGCGATGCGATTAAAGAAAGCGGCCGCATCGTCGGCACGGACAAAATCGTCGTCATGGCAGCCCTCAACGTCGTACACGACCT
>NZ_JBQCTZ010001091.1:0-233 GCF_051963715.1 Neisseria sp. P0001.S005
CCTGAAGCCGAAAAAGCCGCGCCTGCCGCTTCAGGCGCATCCGCTGCCGCCAATGCCGACGGTTCGGTCAATATCGGTGTGAACGATACTGCCTGCGAACCGATGGAATTGACCGTCCCCAGCGGCCAAGTCGTGTTCAACATTAAAAACGACAGCGGCCGCAAGCTGGAATGGGAAATCCTGAAAGGCGTGATGGTGGTGGACGAGCGTGAAAACATCGCCCCGGGTTTATC
>NZ_JBQCTZ010001092.1:0-233 GCF_051963715.1 Neisseria sp. P0001.S005
TTTGGGTTTGAAATAAGATACCGCGTTTTCAGACGTCCTTTAGATATTGAAAGGCCGTCTGAATCTTATTGTTGACCACACAAAATACGCTTGAAAACCAACCTTACTTCACACGATTGAAATCTTTCCGTTCCCTGCCAAGGAGCAGACCATCAGCCAAAACAAAAAACCGTCACAACCCGAAAAACGAACCCTTTTCAAAACTGAGCATGCCGCCGGCGCCATCGGCGTTG
>NZ_JBQCTZ010001093.1:0-233 GCF_051963715.1 Neisseria sp. P0001.S005
CCATTGCACCGGGCATGGGTTTGAACGCCTACATTACCTTTGCCGTCGTCAAAGGCATGGGCTTGGACTGGCGTGTGGCTTTGGGTGCCGTTTTCATTTCAGGCATTATTTTAATCCTGTTCAGCTTCTTTAAAGTGCGCGAAAAGCTGGTCAACGCCCAGCCTATGGGCTTGAAAATGTCGATTTCCGCAGGCAACGGCCTCTTCTTGGCATTGATTTCGCTCAAATGCGCA
>NZ_JBQCTZ010001094.1:0-233 GCF_051963715.1 Neisseria sp. P0001.S005
TTCCAAATAAATCCTCAAACGCGTCACCGAACGCTACCTCCGCATCAGCAACACATTGTGCTTCCTGTTTGCCAACATCATCGATTTCTACCGGTTCGAACACACGGTACCGCAGGCAGACATGGTCGAAATCGACCGCTACGCTTTAGTTTTGGCGCGTCAGCTGCAAGAGCGTCTGGCAGGAGTCTTCTATGCGCGCTATGAATTCCACTTAGCCGTGAAAGACATCGTCT
>NZ_JBQCTZ010001095.1:0-233 GCF_051963715.1 Neisseria sp. P0001.S005
GATTACACCCTAAATGCAATCAATTCTATGCCGTCTGATATTCTAAATTTACTTTTAATCGGTGGTTTTGGCCAAGGCCTCGGTTATTTATACGGTGCATTCAGTTTTTATATTGTAATGAATACATTAAACAAATTAACTTTTGTTATGCAAAGGTAGCCTTAGGATTTATTTGTTTACCGGAAATAAGGGCACTGGCAAAACATCGCGCGTTGTTGCCATGATTCTGAACA
>NZ_JBQCTZ010001096.1:0-233 GCF_051963715.1 Neisseria sp. P0001.S005
TGCATTTGCACGCCGGCGACGGTAACGATCATACCAATATTCCGGTTATCTCAGACGATGCCGAAATGCTTCAGACGGCCTATCGTTCGGTCGCACGCATCATGAAACTCGCTCGTTCGCTCGGTGGCGTAATTTCCGGCGAACACGGCATCGGCATTACCTAGCTCGAATTTTTGACCGATGAAGATTTGCACCCGTTTTGGACCTACAAAAACCAAGGCGATCCCAAACAC
>NZ_JBQCTZ010001097.1:0-233 GCF_051963715.1 Neisseria sp. P0001.S005
CTAATGAATTTGGTTTCGATTTGATCAAGTGTCCAGCCGCCTTCGGGCGGCTGTGTTTTGTAAATTGAACAGAATCAAAAACACCGCTAACTTTGTTAGCCAGCCGCATTCGGGCGGCTGTGTGTTGAAACTATTGGTGCGGTTGTAATCGGCGTTGCGGCTGCTACCAGCCGCCTTCGGGCGGCTGTGTGTTGAAACATGTCATTTATGGTATGACCCTCAGGTATTTTTTC
>NZ_JBQCTZ010001098.1:0-233 GCF_051963715.1 Neisseria sp. P0001.S005
CAAAAGTCTCCACTCGGCAGAATCGCAGCTAAAAGCCTGTTGTTTGTGATTTTATGCTGATAGATTTTGGGTATGTTGTGAACTTTGGGAAACGATGTGCCGTTTTTTGTCATCTTGTTTGTTAACAAGTCACTTTTTGTAAGCTTATATCAATGCATTAGGAATACTTTTCCAAATTTTATATGCGTTTTGTTTTAAAAAACAAATCTTACGATAAATTTTTCTTTTTTAGG
>NZ_JBQCTZ010001099.1:0-232 GCF_051963715.1 Neisseria sp. P0001.S005
AGTCTTCGTCGGCAACATCATAATAATCGCCGTCAAGCTCTTCAAAATCGGGAAAAGCTTTGCGGATTTCGTCGAAATCCCTTTGCTCGTCTGCCATTTTTTCAATGGCTTCGCCGTGTTTTTCGTAAAGGGCTTTGGCTTTGTCTAAGATTTTCGGTATCGGTTTGATGCGCCAGCGGCGCAGGCTGTCGGCAACCGGATTGCCGAAGATGTATTCTCCGTATCCTGAAGC
>NZ_JBQCTZ010001100.1:0-232 GCF_051963715.1 Neisseria sp. P0001.S005
GTTTTCGCCTTGGGCGGCCGATGCCTATGATGCCGCACGTTTTGCCGGGGGGGGGGGTTGGGGGGGCGGGGGGGCGGGGGGGGGGGGGGGGGGGGGGGGGGGTGGGGGGGGGGGGGGGCGGGGGCGGGGGGGGGGGGGGGGGGGGGGGGGGGGGGGGTGGGGGGGGGGGCGGGGTCGGTGGCGGGGGGGGGGGCGGCGGGGGCGGGGTTGGCGTGGCGTGGCATGGGGCAGG
>NZ_JBQCTZ010001101.1:0-232 GCF_051963715.1 Neisseria sp. P0001.S005
GTTATATACCGAGCCCGAACGGAACTGTATGACGAGATAAACAGTCAAATCGTTTTTCATGTTTCAGACGACCTTTTGAATGTGTTATTCCTATTAAAGGTCGTCTGAAAATAACTCATCAAAAGGGAGTAGATATGAAATTTTCCTTTGGATTAAACCTTTAGGCAGTTTTGTTTTTGGCGGCGTGCGCGCACCAGACTATGCATAAACCTGAAGCCGCGCCTGTGACGAA
>NZ_JBQCTZ010001102.1:0-232 GCF_051963715.1 Neisseria sp. P0001.S005
GGGTAGAATAGTGCGAGTCGCCGCAGACAACGGTCATGCCGGGCAGGGAAGCGCCTAGCTCCGGGCCCAAAACGTGTACGATGCCTTGGCCTTTAACCATAAACGGAAAGTAGGCGATTGCGCCAAACTCTTTAATGTTTTTGTCCAAAGTATCGACGTGCAGTGTGGAACTCGGATCGTGGATACCTTTGTCCCAGTCGCCGGTCGGGGTGGTGTGGTCCGCTGTAGAGTC
>NZ_JBQCTZ010001103.1:0-231 GCF_051963715.1 Neisseria sp. P0001.S005
AGGCGAAAAAGGTGATACCGGCGCTACTGGCGCAACCGGCGAAAAAGGCGAAAAAGGTGATACCGGCGCTACTGGCGCAACCGGCGAAAAAGGCGAAAAAGGTGACACCGGCGTAACCGGCGCAACTGGTGCTACTGGCGCAACTGGTGCTACTGGCGCAACTGGTGCTACTGGTGCTACTGGTGCTACTGGTGCTACTGGTGCTACTGGTGCTACTGGTGCTACTGGTGC
>NZ_JBQCTZ010001104.1:0-231 GCF_051963715.1 Neisseria sp. P0001.S005
AAAACCGGCAACCTCTGAAAGAACCTCGGTTGCTGGACGGCATTATGCGCAAAGCCCACCGCAACCGTCCGCTGACGGAAGTGCAACCCAAACGCAACCGATATTTGTCGAAGACCCGTTATGTGGTCGAACAGAGCTTCGGTACGCTGCACCGTACATTCCGCTATGCCCGGGCAGCCTATTTCGGGCTGATTAAAGTGAGTGCGCAAAGCCATCTGAAGGCGATGTGTT
>NZ_JBQCTZ010001105.1:0-231 GCF_051963715.1 Neisseria sp. P0001.S005
GATATGGATAATGTCGAAATGGTCGAGCTTTTGCCTTATCACGAATTGGGCGCAAACAAATGGGCTTTTTGCGGCGACGAATACAAATTAAAAGGCGTACAACCGCCGCCTAAAGAAACCATTTTGAAAATCAAAGAAATATTAGAGAGATACGGAAAATACATTATTTATTAAAACAGAAAAAGGACGTCTGAAACGAAATAATCATTTTCAGACGGCCTTTTCATGATT
>NZ_JBQCTZ010001106.1:0-231 GCF_051963715.1 Neisseria sp. P0001.S005
TTTGGTATTGTGAGGATTTGGTTACTTGCGCCAAATCTTCGTCATAGAGCCATATGTTTTTTCCGTCGCCTACGATGGTTTGTTTGTTGGTTTTGGTGTATTCCCATTTGAACAATCCCGGGCGCAGGATTTTGAATGTACCGTGTGTGTTTTGGGTTTTCTTTTTGCTGTGAAAGGTTTGGCTGAAGTTGCCGATGATAACGTCGGCGTCATTATTGAATTTTTTAAGGG
>NZ_JBQCTZ010001107.1:0-231 GCF_051963715.1 Neisseria sp. P0001.S005
CCGGTCAAGTGCTTTCTTTGGAATCCACCACATACCCCGGCACTACCGAAGAAGTATTGCTGCCGCGAATTGAATAAGGCGGCTTGAAATTTGGTCAAGACGTATTCTTGGTTTACTATCCTGAGCGTGAAGACCCTGGTAACCCTAACTTTGAAAACCCTACCAATCCAAAATTCAACTGCGGCCACACCCCTGATTTTTTGGAAGTCGGCCTTGCGCTGTACCAACCAG
>NZ_JBQCTZ010001108.1:0-231 GCF_051963715.1 Neisseria sp. P0001.S005
CCGGTGAGGCTGGTGGTTCCAACCAACGTGGGACACAGGGTTGGAAAGCTAAACACGGTCACATTATTGGTGTCGGTCTTGCTGTGACAATTCTCTTGTTAGTATGCCTGTTCCAAGACGGGATTGTACGTTACGAAAAATGGTAGGACCGTTTCCGCCTCTGCTTCCTGACATGTTGGCTGGGTTAGAGTGGTGGGGATGGGCTAGCGCACTTGTCGGGTGTCACTCGCG
>NZ_JBQCTZ010001109.1:0-230 GCF_051963715.1 Neisseria sp. P0001.S005
TGTTGGAAGGACTGCCCAAAGGTACGACCGTCTATGCCGATAAAGGCTATGACAGTGAGGAAAACCGGCAACATCTGAAAGAGCATCAACTGCAGGACGGTATTATGCGCAAAGCCCACCGCAACCGTCCGCTGACGGAAGCGCAAACCAAGCGCAACCGGTATTTGTCGAAAACCCGTTATGTGGTCGAACAAAGCTTCGGCACGCTACACCGTAAGTTCCGCTATGCC
>NZ_JBQCTZ010001110.1:0-230 GCF_051963715.1 Neisseria sp. P0001.S005
ACGAGCTGCAGGGCGTTTTTGAGGCGGATTTCGCGTGCGATTTCTTGGACGAGTTCGACTTCTGCGCCGGCCAGTGTACGGTTGGCGCCCAATACGTCGTAGCCGCCTTCTTTGCTGCGGACGACGGCGTTGGGGATGTCGGTTTCGCCGAGTACGACTTGGTAAACGCCGTTTTCGATGGTGGCTTTGTTGATGCCGCTGCCTGTGGTGGCGTTGCCTTGGGGGTCGAG
>NZ_JBQCTZ010001111.1:0-230 GCF_051963715.1 Neisseria sp. P0001.S005
GCAGTTTCGTAAGCAACGGAAACGCCTTTGCCTTCAGATTTGATGTCGCCGATTTTCACGCCCAATTCAATGCTCAAGCCTTGCTCTTTGGTGAAGTATTTGAAGGCTTCTTTGGCGATTTGTTGGTCGGCGGCGGCCAGGAAGGTCGGCGCAGCTTCAAGAATGGTAACTTCTGCACCCACGCGGTTCCATACGGAACCCATTTCCAAACCAATCACGCCGGAACCGAT
>NZ_JBQCTZ010001112.1:0-230 GCF_051963715.1 Neisseria sp. P0001.S005
CTTTCTACCTGCAACCGCACCGAGCTTTACTGCGTCGGTGAAACCGAAAAAATCATCGACTGGTTGGCGCAATATCATGACTTACCTGCCGAAGAAATCCGCCCTTACCTCTATACCTTAGATAATAATGAAACCGTCCGCCACGCCTTCCGCGTCGCCTGCGGTTTGGACTCCATGGTCTTGGGCGAACCGCAAATTCTCGGTCAAATCAAAGATGCCGTCCGCGTTGC
>NZ_JBQCTZ010001113.1:0-230 GCF_051963715.1 Neisseria sp. P0001.S005
ACAAAATACTACCGACATATAATCTTAAACTCTTTTTTTCGAAATTAATTTACGAAACACAGTCAGACGTGACTTATCGTTATCATATTGTTGCCAAATTTTTTCTCTTATTTCTTATGAAAGAGCATCACTTAGGCCTTCTGAACAAAGCAGCAGGCTTTCTCCTGCTTAAAGCGTAAGTTCGATATGGCACAATTAGTCTTGGAATTCGGAATAATCTGCTGCTAGAT
>NZ_JBQCTZ010001114.1:0-230 GCF_051963715.1 Neisseria sp. P0001.S005
GGGAGTGGCTGCGCTTGTGGGCGTTTTGGCGGTATCGGCAATGGGTTTGCATAGTCCATGCCTAAAACGCCTGAAACCAGCTATAAGGCAGTCTGAAAGTCGCATTGCAAATAGTGCATTACCAAGCCGAAACCAACGCCCGCGCCGATGTTGTAATGGCTGAAAATGAATGTGCCCTTACCGACATTGTAGTCATATCTGAAACGGTCTTTCACTCCACACCCGGAGCA
>NZ_JBQCTZ010001115.1:0-230 GCF_051963715.1 Neisseria sp. P0001.S005
TATCAAGTCGGTGCAATTCACGGTAGGATCTTGCTGGCATGGTCAACCGCAGCGGTCATTGGCCCGGTGTTGGTCAACTATATACGCCAAAGCCAAATTGAAAGCGGCGTTCCGGCTGCCTAGGCTTATAGCATTACCATGAACATTATGGCATGTTTGTTGATTGTCGGTTTGTTGTGTAATTAGAGTGTCCGTTCGGTTCATGAAAAGCAACACGAAAAAGACATTAA
>NZ_JBQCTZ010001116.1:0-230 GCF_051963715.1 Neisseria sp. P0001.S005
ATGGTGAGGCCGTCTGAATTAAGTTTTCTGTCGCATGCGGTCACGCTGTTAACAGTGATCTCTTTGGCCAGATTCAGCTGTGCACCACCGGCTACGGTTTCGCTGATGATGTTGCTGTCGACTTTGACATTGATGGTGTCACCCAATGCGTAGGTGTTGCTGCCGGGGGTACCGCCGAAGTTGATACCTTTGGCTATATTGGCGGCGTTGTTCGCTCCGTGTTGGTTGGT
>NZ_JBQCTZ010001117.1:0-230 GCF_051963715.1 Neisseria sp. P0001.S005
TGCCTGAACACATCATCCTCGTCGGGGCCCGCCGCCGCGGGGCCCCCCCCGGGCGGGGTGTGGTGTTAACGCCCGGGGGGGGGGTATTCGGGGGGCGCCGGGGGGGGGGGGGTGGGGGGGGGGGCCGGGGGGGCCGGGGGTGGCGGGGTGGGTCATACGGGCAGGCGCGGGGGCGGTGAGTCACAAGCTCACTCGCGGACTCCCCGCGAGGCCGCCCCCCCCCCCCGAGC
>NZ_JBQCTZ010001118.1:0-229 GCF_051963715.1 Neisseria sp. P0001.S005
AAGCGGTTGGGATGCTGAGTGCGGTCAGAAGGAGCAGGATAGGGCGGAGTGCAGTCATGATGTGTTCCTTTTTGAGTAGTGTTTTTGATGGCCACACGCTTGGTTTGCGTTTTAATAGCTTGATGATAACGCTAAAGGCCGTCTGAAAGTGAATTTTTCAGACGGCCTTTGGTTTAGGTCAAATCCAGCCTTGCAGATTGGCCCGACTTAATTGTGCAAGTGCGGCAAT
>NZ_JBQCTZ010001119.1:0-229 GCF_051963715.1 Neisseria sp. P0001.S005
AGGTTGGCGATATTGCCGGTGAGATGGGCGGGGTGGTTTTGTTCGTAGCCCGCTTCTTTGGCGGCACGGTTTTGGGCGCGGTGTTTTTTCTTGTCCAGTTGTTTTTGTTTGAGTTTGGCCTCCAAATCTTGGTCGCCTTGACTTTCAGACGGTCTTAATTGCTCTTGGGAAGGAGTTTGTCTAAACGCGGCTTCTTTGGTGGTCAAACCCATTTCAATCGCGGTTTGAG
>NZ_JBQCTZ010001120.1:0-229 GCF_051963715.1 Neisseria sp. P0001.S005
ATTTATCTGGCAAACAAAGAAACGCTGGTGGTTTCCGGCGCATTTTTCATGGAAACCGCCCGTGAAAACAGCGCAACCGTATTGCCGATTGACAGCGAACACAACGCCATCTTCCAAGTATTTCCAAGGGATTACAAAGGCCGTCTGAATGAGCACGGTATCAATACGATTAACCTGACCGCGTCGGGCGGCCCCTTCCTTAATACCTATTTAATTACATATAACAGCA
>NZ_JBQCTZ010001121.1:0-229 GCF_051963715.1 Neisseria sp. P0001.S005
TATGAAAACATCAGCTTTATTAGAAGCTTTATTGGCAGCCCTGTCCATGTCAGCATTCGGAGGCGGTTAAGGCTCATATTCTTCTGCCGTTTTTGAAGACTACGAAAAAGCATTTGACTAAGCAACTAAAGACGTAGATGCCGCAACCAAATAAATGATGCAAAAATCTTTCGAAAAAACCAAAGAAGCGTTGAAAAACCAGCCAGCAGACCAACTTGATGAAAATTGT
>NZ_JBQCTZ010001122.1:0-228 GCF_051963715.1 Neisseria sp. P0001.S005
AGAATAAATCGTCAGCGGCATTTTTGGTTTGTAGTGTTGTAAAGAGTCCAAAGACGGCAGTTTTGGATAGGTTACCAAAATTGCAATTGCAATCAGACCTACACCGAAAAGAGCCAGTCCTAATAAGAGACCTATGCAGGTCGTTATAATCTTTTTAATCATGACTAAGTAATAATTTTGCCATTAATGGCGATAAATAAAGTAAAATGGGAAACGATTTCTATCAGC
>NZ_JBQCTZ010001123.1:0-228 GCF_051963715.1 Neisseria sp. P0001.S005
GGAGGAGAAAACAGCTGAAAACCCTTGTTTGGATTTCGGCTGTTGGAAGGAAAGGAATTTTGCAAAGGTCTCGGCCTGTTTTTGTCTCAAATATCTGATTGAAAAAACTTTTCTTTCGATACATTGCCAATAGTGCTTTAAAAAATTTCAGCCTTACATTTTTCTATCTGATTTCATATTCATTTTACGATGCGGCCTAACCGTTACACTCAATGGCAGATGATCTGA
>NZ_JBQCTZ010001124.1:0-226 GCF_051963715.1 Neisseria sp. P0001.S005
CTGAATGGTGCTGATATCGCTCGTAGCGAATGGTACCGTGAAGGTCGTGTACCTTTGCATACTTTGCGTGCGAACGTAGATTATGCAACTAGCGAAGCACACACTACTTATGGTGTACTGGGTCTGAAAGTTTGGGTTTATACAGAAGGTAATATTAAATCTTCTAAACCTGAGCATGAGAAGAAACAAAGAAAGGCAGGTGGACGTAATGCTGCAGCCAACTAGA
>NZ_JBQCTZ010001125.1:0-224 GCF_051963715.1 Neisseria sp. P0001.S005
GTAAACCGCCATAACCGCCATTTGACGGATGATGTAACGTGAAATCAGGTTCATTTTCCGCCTTTCAATGTCAGACTTTTGGCAACTGCCTGCCAGAAGGGTTGGCTAGGCATACTGCGCACGCGCAGCAGGACGACGGCAATCACAAACATGATGATGTGCATAGGCAGCAGTCCGAGCCAAAAATGGATTTTGCCGTCTTCCACAGCATTGCGCAGGAAGGT
>NZ_JBQCTZ010001126.1:0-224 GCF_051963715.1 Neisseria sp. P0001.S005
GGACAATCAAGCGGATGGTTGATGAGCAGGAACTCCATCACGCCTTCTTGCGCCTCTCGGGCTTTTGCCGAATGCGTACGCACAATCATGCCGTCTGTAACCGGCGTGGCACAGGCGGGCAAAGGTTTGGGGGCTTTTTCCACGTCCACCAAACACATACGGCAGTTGGCGGCGATGGAAAGTTTTTTGTGGTAACAGAAATGCGGGATATAAGTACCGAGCTT
>NZ_JBQCTZ010001127.1:0-224 GCF_051963715.1 Neisseria sp. P0001.S005
ATCAATAAATCGTGCATGTTCAGCGCGCCAATCAGCACGCCGTTTTCTTCGACCACCAGCAAACCGTTCACATGGCCGCTTTGCATGGCTTTCAAAGCTTCGGTGGCAAGGCGGTCGGCGGAGATGGTTTTCGGCGAAGCGTGCATAATGTCGTCCACTTTCAAACCGGCAAAGCTGTCGCGTTCTTGAAACAGACGGCGCAAGTCGCCATCGGTAAATACGCC
>NZ_JBQCTZ010001128.1:0-224 GCF_051963715.1 Neisseria sp. P0001.S005
AATACTTCGATGTATTTCGGATCCATCAGGGCGATGAGGTCTTTCATGATGATGTTGACGCAGTCTTCATGGAAGTCACCGTGGTTGCGGAAGCTGAAGAGATAGAGTTTCAGTGATTTGCTTTCCACCATTTTAATATGGGGAATATAGCGGATGTAGATGGTGGCAAAGTCGGGCTGGCCGGTCATCGGGCAGAGGCTGGTGAACTCGGGGCAGACGAATTT
>NZ_JBQCTZ010001129.1:0-224 GCF_051963715.1 Neisseria sp. P0001.S005
TGGCCGTTTTGGCGTTTTTTCGATACCTTTCCTGAAACCGTCCATTTAAAACCCGCCCCGATTCTGCCGCCGCAAATCCCATCCGAAGATTACGATGTGGTGGTCATTGCCTACACCGTTTGGTTCCTCTCTCCTTCGCAACCGATTACCGCCTTTTTGCAACGCGAAGAAACGCGCCGGCTGCTGGACGGCAAACCGGTCATCACGCTTATCGGCTGCCGCAA
>NZ_JBQCTZ010001130.1:0-224 GCF_051963715.1 Neisseria sp. P0001.S005
CGCTTTTTGATTTGGGGATTTCGTCGCCGCAAATTGACGATGGCAGCCGCGGATTCAGTTTCCGCTTTGATGCGCCGTTGGATATGCGGATGGATCCGACTCGCGGGATGTCTGCGGCAGAATGGATTGCAACTGCATCCGAACAGGATTTACACGAGGTAATTAAGAATTATGGTGAAGAGCGGTTTAGTCGCCAGATTGCGCGCGCCATTGTTGCGCAACGC
>NZ_JBQCTZ010001131.1:0-224 GCF_051963715.1 Neisseria sp. P0001.S005
CCGGCACTGAAAATCGGTCGCCCACGTCAACTGTATACCGGTGCAGAGCGTCGCGATTACGTTCCGGTAGATAAACGCTAATAGACAATATATTAATATATTGTTGAAAAGTCGTTTGAAAAAATCGAATTGCCGTTTTCAATGAGGTTGGTCGTAATTAATTAAGTTGATAGCAGGTAATTTGATTTGAAATAGGGTAGAATAAAGTGTCATTTCAGACGGCC
>NZ_JBQCTZ010001132.1:0-224 GCF_051963715.1 Neisseria sp. P0001.S005
TCGAGATTAATTTGTTCGTTTAATTTTGCTGTAATTGACTTACTTAGCATAACTAACTCCTTTTCTTAATGCGGTTAATAGATGTATCACAATACAAAATTTGTATTTGCGGATGAATTTTACTCATTTTATTGAGAATAGTCAATTTGAGACCTTTGCAAAATTCCCCAAAATCCCCTAAATTCCCACCAAGACATTTAGGGGATTTTCCATGAGTACCTTCT
>NZ_JBQCTZ010001133.1:0-224 GCF_051963715.1 Neisseria sp. P0001.S005
CTCCTTCCAACACCTCATCATTTCTCTAGAGAATTTAGGCAAAGGCGATATTGATAACTCATTTCATTAAATGGAACTAAATGAGAATGATTTATTTATAAAATCCTTTTAAATTAATGGGTTACAATAAAAATTGATAAAATAAAATTGAGACCTTTGCAAAATTCCTTTCCTTCCAACAGCCGAAATCCAAACAAGGGTTTTCAGCTGTTTTCTCCTCCAAT
>NZ_JBQCTZ010001134.1:0-222 GCF_051963715.1 Neisseria sp. P0001.S005
CGTAAATTCCGCTATGCCCGGGCAGCCTATTTTGGTCTGCTCAAAGTGAGTGCGCAAAGCCATCTGAAGGCGATGTGACGGAAACAACCGAAAACCTGTGTTTGGGTTTTGGCTGTTGGGGGAAAGACTTTTTTGCAAAGGTCTCTTCCTGCTTATCCGCTAAAAATGTGCGCGCCATATCATCGCTGATGGCACCGAATTTGCCTTGTTCCATCCATTGTT
>NZ_JBQCTZ010001135.1:0-221 GCF_051963715.1 Neisseria sp. P0001.S005
TGGAATACGCTCAATCCGTTTGGCGACAGTGAAAACAGCAATATCTATCTGATGACCTACTGGTCTTCGATTAAGACGGCGCTGACGACGACCATCATCTGCCTGCTGATTGGTTATCCGACCGCTTATGCCATTTCACGCGCGAATCCGGCTGCGCGCAACGGCCTGCTGTTGGCAATCATGCTGCCTTTCTGGACCTCTTTCCTGTTGCGTGTTTACGC
>NZ_JBQCTZ010001136.1:0-221 GCF_051963715.1 Neisseria sp. P0001.S005
TTTTATCCGTTGTTTAAGGGCGTAAGCCTTGATTCGGATTATTGAACTTTTTGTACGTCAACTTGTACAGGTTGTTGTGCAGCAGCATCAGGCGCGCCGACTTTAACCAGTTTCACGTCGAATACCAAAGTAGCGTTCGGGCCGATTTTATCGCCGGCACCCACTTCGCGGTAAGCCAATTTAGCAGGGATGTAGAATGTTGCTTCGCCGCCTTCTTTCAA
>NZ_JBQCTZ010001137.1:0-221 GCF_051963715.1 Neisseria sp. P0001.S005
GACAGCCTCATCAGCGAAGCCCTGATTCCGCAAGTGCGCACCATCGCGACTTTGATTGCCGCAGAGCGCCACGACTTTAATCAAAGCAGCCCCAACGTTTTTACTGATGAAGCGGATTTCTTCGCAGCGCGTATTTTGGTTTTGGGCGTACGCCGTTTCCATTTGGATATTACCCTGCTGCCTATGCTCAAAACCGCCAACAAACGCGCCGAAGCTTTCGC
>NZ_JBQCTZ010001138.1:0-221 GCF_051963715.1 Neisseria sp. P0001.S005
TCCTGCGTGTCGCCGATATACATACCGGGGCGTTTGCGTACCGCTTCCAAGCCTTCCAGCACTTGTATGCTGTCGGCACCGTATTCTTCGTGTTTTTGGTCAGTCATGGTCTTTTCTTGCTGAATTTCAAGGAATTTTTCCGTGCGCGCAATGAAATGTCAAACGGGCGCGGCGGATGTGTTCCGAAAGGTCAAAATAATAGGCAATTATACCTGATTTTG
>NZ_JBQCTZ010001139.1:0-221 GCF_051963715.1 Neisseria sp. P0001.S005
CATGCAAACCGCGCAACGCTCTGCTACTTTCTTCTATTGGTACCACACAAACGTGCGGTACTTTTTTGCGCTTGTCTAAAACAGACCAAATTGAAAATACGCAAATTAGAGCCGCCTCATTTGAGCGGCTTTTTTTATACCCACCATGGCCGCTTAAATCCACCCATTTTTAAGAAATAAGGAATACAGCCATGACTGCCTCAACTAAAATCCACAGCCAA
>NZ_JBQCTZ010001140.1:0-220 GCF_051963715.1 Neisseria sp. P0001.S005
GGCTTTGTCGAAGTTGCCTTCAGCTTCAACCAAGGCTTTTTTGCATTCCATCATGCCCAGGCCGGTAGCGGCGCGCAAGTCGGCAACCATTTTTGCAGTAATTTCTGCCATTTTGAATCTCCTAGATTTTTGGGAACACGGCCATTGCCGTGTTTGGAAATAGTGGCCGTCTGAAACGGATTTCAGAACGGGATTTGAGAAAAGGGGCATAACGCCCCTC
>NZ_JBQCTZ010001141.1:0-220 GCF_051963715.1 Neisseria sp. P0001.S005
GAAAAATCCCCTAAATGTCTTGGTGGGAATTTAGGGGATTTTGGGGAATTTTGCAAAGGTCTCAGGCCGTCTGAAAAGTTTCAGACGGCCTGTTTAAGTTTATAAAAAAGCGCAAACCTTTTTAAATCAAAAATTTGCGCTTCAAATCTGGTGGAGGCGGGGGGAATCGAACCCCCGTCCGAAAGTCCTCTACAGAGCGTTCTACATACTTAGTTGTGTC
>NZ_JBQCTZ010001142.1:0-219 GCF_051963715.1 Neisseria sp. P0001.S005
TCCGCAGCGCGATTGAATGTATCGCCAAAGACGGCAACCAAAACCAAGTCGGCGTTTGGGCCAATCCGATGAATACGATTGAAGAGCTGTATCTGGCCAAAAAACTTGCCGACGGCTTGGGTGTTAAAAACTTTGCAACCCGTTTGCGCCAACAAGACAAACGTCTTTCAGACGGCCTTAAAGGTGCGCAATGGTTGGGACAAAGCATTGAATCTTTGG
>NZ_JBQCTZ010001143.1:0-219 GCF_051963715.1 Neisseria sp. P0001.S005
AGGCCGCCGATGCGGTGCAGCACTTTGGGCATTTTGGAGTACATGCGCGTGCCTTTGCCGGCGGCGAGGATGACGATGTTTAAAGCTGTCTGAGCCATGATACGGTTTCCGTTGTCGTTGTTTGAGGCCGTCTGAAAAGTGGGGCAACAAGTGTTGATTGTTTTTCACTCCGTTTCAGACGGCCTTGGGGATATTGTTATTCGGTTGCTGGCTGTTGGT
>NZ_JBQCTZ010001144.1:0-219 GCF_051963715.1 Neisseria sp. P0001.S005
CACAATCGGCTGAACCAACATACCGGCCAATGGGGGCAGAATGAAAAACCAGCCCAAATTATGCGGGTCAGCGCCTAAAGTTTGAAAAATTCGGCTCATTTGCGAGCTTTGCAGGGTAAAGGCCGTCTGAACGCCGAGATAGCCGAAGCTCAGCATCCAAATCGTACTTTTTGCCAGTGACGGCAAACCTTGTTTTGCTGTTTTTTGCGTATTTTCCGA
>NZ_JBQCTZ010001145.1:0-219 GCF_051963715.1 Neisseria sp. P0001.S005
TGCATCTGCGACAGAACGTTGTAGGCTTTAATCACGCCGCTTTGTTTCAAAACAATATCAAGCACTTGCTCGCGCAAAGCGGTTACCTGCACGCCATCGCGCTGCGCTTGTTCTAAGATTTTTTGTTTGATTGCGTTCATAGCTGAAACAGCCTTTCAGACGGCCTTGTTAATAAAAAATTACATTATAACGTGTTTGTTCAATTTCAGATAACAAAGA
>NZ_JBQCTZ010001146.1:0-218 GCF_051963715.1 Neisseria sp. P0001.S005
TGTCCTGTCGGCGCATTGACCAGCAAACCGTTCCGCTTCAACGCGCGTACTTGGGAATTGAACCGCCGCAAATCCGTCTCCGCTCATGACGCTTTGGGCAGCAATCTGATTGTACAAACCAAAGACCATACCGTCCGCCGAGTGTTGCCGTTGGAAAACGAAGCCATCAACGAATGCTGGCTGTCCGACCGCGACCGTTTTGCCTACGAAGGCCTGTA
>NZ_JBQCTZ010001147.1:0-218 GCF_051963715.1 Neisseria sp. P0001.S005
TCGCGGAAAGTACGCTCGTAGATGCCGCCTGGGAAACCAGAGTGACGGAAGTATTTTTTGTCTTCGAATTTAGCACCGGTCACGCGCAGTTTGTCTGCATTGATAACGATGATGTAGTCACCAGTATCAACGTGAGGGGTATATTCGGGTTTGTGTTTGCCGCGCAGACGGTGTGCGACTTCGGCTGCGACACGACCCAGAACTTTGTCTTCTGCGTC
>NZ_JBQCTZ010001148.1:0-218 GCF_051963715.1 Neisseria sp. P0001.S005
ACTTCTTCCAAAACCTTCCGCGTGGTCTTGCCTGCCGACGGCGACACTTCCGCCCAGCTTGATGCCTTAGGCAGCCGAGGCTTTAGCGGCAGTATTCACAACGGCGAAATCAGCATTGACGTAACACGCAGCCGCTCTTCAGCCCAAGTTTTGATTTCACGCTTGTCCAGCGCAGGTTTCGGCGGCGCGCGCATTGTCGAGCAGGAAGACAGAAGCGC
>NZ_JBQCTZ010001149.1:0-217 GCF_051963715.1 Neisseria sp. P0001.S005
TTTCAGAAAGCGTCTGCGCCCATGAGGCGGCAGGCAGCGCGAAGGCAAGCATTAAAGCAATTCGGCGTAACATGGTTCAATCCGTAAAATGAAAATCAATCGCCAAAGTATAGCGGAAAATCTGAAAGATTGGCCGAATGTTTCAGACGGCCTGAGACCTTTGCAAAATTCCTTTCCTTCCAACAGCCGAAATCCAAACAAGGGTTTTCAGCTGTTT
>NZ_JBQCTZ010001150.1:0-215 GCF_051963715.1 Neisseria sp. P0001.S005
CAGGGATCAATCAGGTGTCCAGTCAGAAACTTGGCGGCACTGTCTGCAGTTTTGTCCGGCAAAATGGCGGCGTATAGCTCCCTTGAGAAATCGTCGATGGCGGCAAACGGGTAATCCCGCTTATCGGTGGCTTTCTGACCTTTGAGCAGCGGCAGCCGTTTGGTATCGAGATGTACCAGCTCTCCGGGGTAGGATTTATTGTAGCGTTTGGCCTG
>NZ_JBQCTZ010001151.1:0-215 GCF_051963715.1 Neisseria sp. P0001.S005
TACTTCAACCTCTTCCAGCTTGAGCCATCTTTCAATATTGATACCGAAGCACTCGAACAGACCTATCGAGCTTTAGCTGCCCGTTTTCATCCCGATAAATTTGCTTCCGCCTCAGCTTTTGAGCAAAAACAAGCCGTCATGATGTCTTCTACAATTAATGATGCCTACCGCACATTAAAAAGCCCTATTGATCGGGCTGCTTATCTCTTGAAAAG
>NZ_JBQCTZ010001152.1:0-215 GCF_051963715.1 Neisseria sp. P0001.S005
GGTTTTATCATGTTGGTGAAAACCGAATTGGATTTTATATAAAGAATGTATCAAAAGCAGTATGCTAGATTTGATGGGCATTCTTTTTAGGAGAATTGAATGAAAGCACTGGTCGCAGTAAAGCGCGTAGTGGACTACAACGTCAAAGTTCGTGTGAAAGCCGATGGTTCCGATGTGGATATCGGTAATGTCAAAATGTCGATGAACCCGTTTGA
>NZ_JBQCTZ010001153.1:0-214 GCF_051963715.1 Neisseria sp. P0001.S005
CGGCTTTCATGAAGGCTCGCTGTATGTGGGCAAAGGGCTATTATAACCGAAAGGCCGTCTGAAAACGGGCTGGAACACTATTTCAGACGGCCTGAATGTCGGCTTACCATTGGAAGCGGCCGCGTTTGACCTGCAGTCCGTCGGGGTTGAGTTGCGAAGCCAATCCGTGATTGCGCAGGGCGTGGGTGAGGGCGACGGCGAGTCCGTCGGCGGC
>NZ_JBQCTZ010001154.1:0-213 GCF_051963715.1 Neisseria sp. P0001.S005
GGATTGGCCGTGCTGACATAGTAGGAAGGAAGGTATTCTTTGAAGCTGGGATTAATCATGATTTGAGCTTTAGGTTGGTTTTCACTTCATTGAAAATAGGTTTTCAGACGGCCTGGAATGTGGGTTTGGGTTCAGACCGTCTGAAAGGATAAGATGCAGTTAATAAAACAGGCTGTTCCGACGCTTTATCGGACAGCCTGTCTGCATATTAGG
>NZ_JBQCTZ010001155.1:0-212 GCF_051963715.1 Neisseria sp. P0001.S005
TGGACGGTTACCATAAACTCTTCCATCGACTGCTTGGCATAAGCGGCCTCGCGTGCGCCGTGGGAGAAGAGTTTGACAGTAGCGATATTGGAATAGGCGTCGGTAATGCGGCCGGTCATCAACGAGCGCGCATCAGCTTGGCGTGCAGCGGTTTTGCCGAGTTTGGGAATCAGGAAGCGCATAATCATCGCGAATCCAATCATCCAGCAGAT
>NZ_JBQCTZ010001156.1:0-212 GCF_051963715.1 Neisseria sp. P0001.S005
TTTAAGGTCTCTCGCAACTCATCTCTAAAATTTGCCACCACATCGGCATTGTCAGCCAATGCTTTGGCTGTGAACGTACCATCTTTGTCATTTTTAAAGCCTTGAATTAAAGCTTGAAGTTTATCGGCTGGCCTGTCATTACCCTCAGAAGATTTGGAATGTTCTTGCTGACGAGTTGGAGCTGTGATTCTTTCGATGTTTTCGTCCCGACG
>NZ_JBQCTZ010001157.1:0-211 GCF_051963715.1 Neisseria sp. P0001.S005
GACGAACTCTGTGATGATCCGACGGTAACGACTGATTTAAAATCACCGGCGGACAGAGTTTTTTATATGTGTTATATCGAACAAACACAACATCATTTAAGGGCATTGGAACGTTTTTGATTTTTTTAGGAGATTGATATGTCGAAACACAAAATCCGTTACATTCTGCCGTTGCTGGCAATAATGACATCCGCCGCCTGTGTCGGTGCGG
>NZ_JBQCTZ010001158.1:0-211 GCF_051963715.1 Neisseria sp. P0001.S005
TGGGGGTTCCTTGGGAAATGGTTTGCTTGTAAAAGAGGGCATTATACCGAATCTTGATAAAAACAGGCCGTCTGAAACCTGAAAAACAGGGTTTCAGACGGCCTCGGTCTTTTGAAGCGTCAAATGCTTATTCGTACACTTTCAGCAGCTCGACTTCAAAAATCAAAGTCGCGTGCGGAGGAATCACGCCGCCGGCACCGTGTGCGCCGTA
>NZ_JBQCTZ010001159.1:0-211 GCF_051963715.1 Neisseria sp. P0001.S005
CTTTGGGCGGTATCAAAAACATGAAAGGCCTGCCTGACGCGATTTTCGTTATCGATACCGGCTACCAAAAAGGTACTCTGGTTGAAGCTGAAAAATTGGGCATCCCTGTTATCGCCGTAGTCGATACCAACAATAGCCCTGACGGCGTGAAATACGTTATCCCTGGTAACGATGACTCCGCTAAAGCTATCCGCCTGTACTGCCGCGGCAT
>NZ_JBQCTZ010001160.1:0-211 GCF_051963715.1 Neisseria sp. P0001.S005
GAAGATATGGAACAAGCTTGGACAGAGATTGCGGCATCATTTCCCATCAAGGAGTCAATTAGAAAAAAAGGATGCCCAAAGAATGCATTTTTGGGATTGTGTCGTGCGGGGTTGGTTAAAGGAATCAACCCGGAAAAAGTCAAAACCAAACATTCCAAAAACGGAGAATATGCCGTTGCAGCGGTCAGCCTTTTAAAAAATGATCCCGAAT
>NZ_JBQCTZ010001161.1:0-209 GCF_051963715.1 Neisseria sp. P0001.S005
GCCGATAAAGGCTATGACAGTGCGGAAAACCGGCAACATCTGAAAGAACATCGGTTGCTGGACGGCATTATGCGCAAAGCCCACCGCAACCGTCCGCTGACGGAAGTGCAAACCAAACGCAACCGATATTTGTCGAAGACCCGTTATGTGGTCGAACAGAGCTTCGGTACGCTGCACCGTAAATTCCGCTATGCCCGGGCAGCCTATTT
>NZ_JBQCTZ010001162.1:0-209 GCF_051963715.1 Neisseria sp. P0001.S005
GTCTGCGGACGGGCAACCCGGGTAAACTTTTGACCAATCCCGTTCTCATAACAGGCTACACCGAAAGCATGGTTGGCCGAGCCTTTATATTCCGTACCGTTGTCGGAGTAAACGCACTCAATCAGGTATGGACAGGGATCAATCAGGTGTCCAGTCAGAAACTTGGCGGCACTGTCTGCAGTTTTGTCCGGCAAAATGGCGGCGTATAG
>NZ_JBQCTZ010001163.1:0-209 GCF_051963715.1 Neisseria sp. P0001.S005
TCTTGCAATGCCAAGTCTACACGCTCACGCAACTCTTTACCCGGTTTGAAGTGAGGAACATGCTTTTCTGGCACTTCCACGCGTTCGCCGGTTTTTGGGTTGCGCCCGATACGGGCAGGGCGGTGGTTCAAATCGAAGCTGCCGAAGCCGCGGATTTCGATACGTTGTCCACGAGCCAGTGAGCGGGTCATGGTATCAACCAAGACTTT
>NZ_JBQCTZ010001164.1:0-209 GCF_051963715.1 Neisseria sp. P0001.S005
CCTCTGTACGGTAAAATTATTCGTTTATCAACTAAAATCCATGCTCATGATGAAAACAATCAATATGGCATTGGTGACGTAGTGGTAATCGAGGAATCTCGTCCTTTGTCAAAAACCAAGTCTTGGGTTGTAAAAGAATTGGTTGAGAAAGCGCGTACTGTTTGATTTAAAACACAGTAATGTAGCTTAATAAGAAACGAAGTCTTGCA
>NZ_JBQCTZ010001165.1:0-209 GCF_051963715.1 Neisseria sp. P0001.S005
TTATCGCCTTTGTCGCCTTTAGCGCCGGCTGCACCAGTGTCACCTTTATCGCCTTTGTCGCCTTTAGCGCCGGCTGCACCAGTGTCACCTTTTTCGCCAGTAGCACCGTCTTTAAGGATGGTAGTAGTGGTATTACCGTTACCGTCTTTGATGGTTACAGTGTGAGTACCGTTGCCGTTGTCTTTAACGTCGGCTTCAGCGTTCTTACC
>NZ_JBQCTZ010001166.1:0-209 GCF_051963715.1 Neisseria sp. P0001.S005
GAAGGTACTCATGAAAAATCCCCTAAATGTCTTGGTGGGAATTTAGGGGATTTTGGGGAATTTTGCAAAGGTCTCGGGCAGGGAAAGCTTGATTACTGAAATAATGGAAGATAAAAAAGAAGGGCTGCCCAAGGGGGCAACCCTGAAACTCTTGCAGCTGGGAGTAATTAGCAAGAGATTACGACACTTAAAACAAAAATTCACTCATT
>NZ_JBQCTZ010001167.1:0-209 GCF_051963715.1 Neisseria sp. P0001.S005
AAAGGTGACACTGGCGCAGCTGGCGCTAAAGGTGACACTGGTGCAGCCGGCGCTAAAGGCGACAAAGGCGACAAAGGCGATAAAGGTGACACTGGTGCAGCCGGCGCTAAAGGCGATAAAGGTGACACTGGCGCAGCCGGCGCTAAAGGCGACAAAGGTGACACTGGTGCAGCCGGTGCTAAAGGCGACAAAGGTGATACTGGTGCAGC
>NZ_JBQCTZ010001168.1:0-208 GCF_051963715.1 Neisseria sp. P0001.S005
GGACTTCTCTACGTCTTGGCATTTTAATTTCCTTTAATCTATTCAGTTGGGTCAATTCCCATGAATACCCAATTGAGCATTCACTTACTCGGCCGTTATTCAGCTTAGGCGGCCGACGTGCCTATTTGAGTCCCGATAATTATTTAGGACGCTTAGCACCGTATTTAGAACGGGCTTGTTTACGGTCTTTAACACCTGCAGTATCCAA
>NZ_JBQCTZ010001169.1:0-206 GCF_051963715.1 Neisseria sp. P0001.S005
TATACAGCTTAACCCCTGATGGAGAATCAAACCATGAAGAAAACTTTTGCAAAAACTGTGACCTTGATCATGCTGGCCGCTTCTTTGGGTGCATGTGCCAATATGACTCAAACCCAACGCAACACTGCGGCTGGTGCGGTATTGGGTGGCGTGGCAGGTAACTTGATTGGTGGCGATACCGGCTCTACCTTGGGTGGTGCGGCTTT
>NZ_JBQCTZ010001170.1:0-206 GCF_051963715.1 Neisseria sp. P0001.S005
TTTAAGTGGAACAACTACATCAGCCGCTACCACACCCGCCATTGCGACCTGATGGATTTGCTCGCCCTCTACCAACCACGTGCCAGCGTGCCTTTGGACGACATAGCCAAACTCTGCGGCTTCCCCGGTAAATTGGGCATGGACGGCAGCAAGGTTTGGGACGCCTATCATGCAGGCCGTCTGAAAGACATCCGCGACTATTGCGA
>NZ_JBQCTZ010001171.1:0-206 GCF_051963715.1 Neisseria sp. P0001.S005
GGCAAAGAAGCCGTCAAAGGCAAAGAAATCACCGTACATTACACCGGCTGGTTGGAAGACGGTACCAAATTCGACTCCAGCCTCGACCGCCGTCAACCGCTGACCATCACCCTGGGCGTCGGCCAAGTGATTAAAGGTTGGGACGAAGGCTTCGGCGGCATGAAAGAAGGCGGCAAACGCAAGCTGACCATTCCTTCCGAAATGGG
>NZ_JBQCTZ010001172.1:0-206 GCF_051963715.1 Neisseria sp. P0001.S005
GAATTGCTGGCAGGCGAAACCGGCGTACGCGGCAAAAACTACAATATGCGCTGGGTAGCCAGCATGGTTGCCGAAATTCACCGCATCCTGATGCGCGGCGGCGTATTCATGTATCCGCAAGACAAACGTGACCCATCCAAACCGGGCAAACTGCGCCTGATGTACGAAGCCAACCCGATGAGCCTGCTTATGGAACAAGCCGGCGG
>NZ_JBQCTZ010001173.1:0-205 GCF_051963715.1 Neisseria sp. P0001.S005
GAAATCCGCAAAGCTTTTCCCGATTTTGAAGAGCTTGACGGCGATTATTATGATGTTGCCGACGAAGACTTGGAAACTGCGGCAGCGTACGTTCAGGTAAATTGGGATAAATTTGCCAAACTGTCAGACTGAAACCATAAAACTTTGCCGGTTTGAATCATCTGTTCAAACCGGCAAAATCATCAATACGTCAAATTAACGTTTG
>NZ_JBQCTZ010001174.1:0-204 GCF_051963715.1 Neisseria sp. P0001.S005
CGAAATCAGTGCAACATCGGATTGAACAGCTTGGTTGATGACCGCATTAACTTTGGCAAGGTCATCGGGCAGGTGGCGTTGGAAGTAAGGCAGGTTTTCGAGCATAAAACATTCTCTGTTGATAAAAGGAGCGGGGCTCCAATGAATCTGTTTAAACCCGTACATTCGGTCGGGGTAATAACGTTGCATAAAGATATCAGCAAT
>NZ_JBQCTZ010001175.1:0-201 GCF_051963715.1 Neisseria sp. P0001.S005
CGTCAAAACGGCAAAACAGGTTGAAATCGACGCGGGTGATGAGGCTGTGCTCGAGTTCGGGATCGGAGAGGCTGTGCCATTGTCCGAGCAGGACGGCTTTGAACATGGACAACAGGGGATAGGTGGGACGGCCGCGGTGGTCTCTAAGGTAATGGGTTCTTTGACGGTTCAGGTACTGTTCGATCGGTTGCCAATCAATCA
>NZ_JBQCTZ010001176.1:0-200 GCF_051963715.1 Neisseria sp. P0001.S005
ATGTCGAGGTCGGGGCGGCAGATGGCGGTGGGTATGCCGGGCTGTCCGCCGCCGGAGCCGACGTCGAGCATGGTTTGCGCGTGTTCGATATGGGGCAAGAGGGTCAGGCTGTCGAGCAGGTGGTGGCTGACGGTTTGGGCGGGATCGCGCAGGGCGGTCAGGTTGTAGGTTTTGTTCCACTTTTGCAGCAGGGCGGCATA
>NZ_JBQCTZ010001177.1:0-200 GCF_051963715.1 Neisseria sp. P0001.S005
GCGATTATACTCCAAATTTTAAACTTTATGATACCAATCAAGCACTTTTTTTACAGCTTCTTCGATAGAAAGGTTATTAGTATCTAAAAGCAGGGCGTCGGGCAGCTGTTTCAACGGAGCAATAGGGCGGCGGCGGTCTGCTTCGTCGCGCGCTTCAATGTCCGACAAAATACGCTCGAATGCAACGCCTTCGCATGGGA
>NZ_JBQCTZ010001178.1:0-200 GCF_051963715.1 Neisseria sp. P0001.S005
CGATCTCGTAATGACGCATGTTATCTCCTTATGGATGATTAAAAACAGCCTTTCACCATGCGAAGTAAAAGGCAAGGAAAAGAGGCTGAATTTTATCCGCATTTCTTAAAGAATACAAGTCTAAATTCAAAATCCACTTTCTTTTCAATTAAAAAAACAACATTAGGCCTTATGGTTATTTCCTAGCAAACCACTCAACT
>NZ_JBQCTZ010001179.1:0-200 GCF_051963715.1 Neisseria sp. P0001.S005
TTTGAATTGGCAGATATGAAATTCTATAAAACTTTAGGAATGGTATGGACAGGTGTGGCATTGGCCTTTGCTTCTGCGCCTGCCGTTGCCGATGATATGGATGTATTGGGACAATTTTTGGAGCAAAATTTCCCAGTGCAAAATGACCCGATGGAAGCTTTTGCGTTGAGTCATGCCGACCAAGTCGAAGCTCAAGCCGC